>JAJLJT010000191.1:0-5651 GCA_033844555.1 Alphaproteobacteria bacterium
GCCTTCTTCTGCGTCGACGGCTTCCGCGTGCTGGTGGAGCGCCGCTTCAACGCGGTGGGCGAACTTGTGACCGTGTCCGAGGCGGTCGTGAAGGTCCGCGTCGACGACGAGGTGCTGATGTCGGTGGGCGAGGGGAACGGCCCCGTCAACGCGCTCGACCAGGCGCTGCGCAAGGACCTCGGCCGCTACTCGCAGTTCATCGAGGATCTGACGCTCGAGGATTACAAGGTCCGCATTCTCACCAGCGGCACCGAGGCCGTGACCCGCGTCCTGATCGAGAGCCGCGACGCCAAGGGCCGCCGCTGGGGCACGGTCGGGGTCTCTCCGAACATCGTCGACGCCTCCTTCCAGGCGCTGTCCGACGCCATCGTCTACAAGCTTCTGCGCGAGGGCGCGCCTGCGTCCGGCGCGGCGGCGCAGGGCGGATCGGCCTCCTGGGCAGGCGGCTCGTGAGCGTGGCGCCCGAGAGCAGACCGGCCCCGGTACGGCCCACGCGCGAGGATCCGGGCGGTCTGGCGGCCGCGTTCGGCGCCTATGCGCTCTGGGGTGTGCTGCCGGTCCTTTGGAAGGAATACGATTTCCTCCCCGCCATCGACACGGTGGCGCACCGGGTGATCTGGTGCCTTCTGCTGCTGCTCGCGGTTCTGCCGTTCCGGGGCACGTTCGGCAATTTCCTCGCCGGCCTGCGCGATCCGCGCCGCATGGGGGTGCTGACGGTCACGGCGGCGGTCATCGGGCTCAATTGGACGGTCTTCATCTGGGCCGTGGGCGCGGGCCACATTCTCGAGGCCTCGCTCGGCTATTTCCTCAACCCGCTGTTCAGCGTGCTGCTGGGCTTCCTGCTGCTGGGGGAGAAGCTGACCCGCCTGCAATGGCTCGCGATCCTCATGGCCGCCGCGGCGGTCGCGAACCAGATTGTCGCGGTCGGCGTCTTTCCCTGGGTCGCGCTGGGCGTGGCGGGCAGCTTCGCCCTCTACGGCTATCTGCGGAAGATCACGCCGGTGGGGCCCGCGGTGGGCCTCGCGACCGAGAGCCTGATCGGCCTTCCCGTCGCGGTGGGCTGGCTCCTGCTGTTCGGCGCGCGGGAGGCGGGGAGCGATGTGCTCGCCGGTTTCGACAGCGGCTGGCACGTCTTCCTGCTGCTGATGACGGGGCCTGCGACGGCCGCGCCCTTGCTGCTCTTTGCGACCGCGGCCCGGCGCATCCGGCTTGCGACCGTTGGCATCCTTCAGTACGTCGCACCGAGCATCATGTTCGCCCTCGCGGTCTTCCTCTATGGGGAGCCGCTGGACGCGGGCAAGCTCGCGACCTTCGCGCTGATCTGGGCCGCGCTCGCCCTCTACACCTGGGAGATGCTGCGCCCGCGCGGGCCCGTGCCTATTCCTCCGACAGGCCCAGCCGGCGGCTGAGCGCGGAGAGGTCCGGCAGCAGCTCGTAGAAGTCGTGCACGTCGGGCTTGAGGAACCCCGCCTCGGTCATGTGGCGGAACAGGTCGATCAGCGGCCGCCAGAAGCCCTCGTGATCGACCAGGAAGACGGGCTTCTCGTGCCGCCCCAGCTGCCGCCAGGTCAGCATCTCGACCGTCTCGTCCAGCGTGCCGATGCCGCCCGGCAGCACCACGAAGCCGTCCGACATGTCGAACATCATGCGCTTGCGGGTGTGCATGTCGTCGACGACGTGCAATTCGGTCAGGTCCTCCAGCGCCACCTCGCGCGCCCGCAGGAACTCCGGGATGATGCCGACCGCCTCGCCCCCGGCGTCGAGTGCCGCCCGCGCCGCCGCCCCCATCAGCCCGACATTGCCCCCGCCATAGACCAGCCGGATGCCGTTCGCGCCCAGCAGGCGGCCCGTCGCCTCGGCCAGCCTCACATAGGCGTGATGTGTCCCGGGGCTCGATCCGCAGTAGACACACAGGGACGCGAACGGAGGGGCCATGCTCTGCAAACTCCTGACATGCGGTGTCGTATCCGCCGCCATCATAGCGTCTTCCGGCGCCGTCCGGGCAGGCGAAGCGGACGTGGTCGACGCCCGCGTAACGCGCGATGGCGACGGACGCTACCGATTCCTTGTGACGGTTGCGCACGCCGACGCGGGCTGGGACCATTATGCCGACCTGTGGGAGGTGCGCGCTCCCGGCGGCACGGTGCTGGGCTCCCGCACGCTCCTGCACCCGCACGTGGACGAGCAGCCCTTCACCCGGTCGCTCTCGGGCGTGGTGATTCCCGAAGGCGTGCAAACGGTCGAAATTCACGCCCGCGACAGCGTCCATGGCTTCGGCGGGGCGGTGTTCACGCTCGAAATCCCCCGCTGAGCGCTGGTTTCGGCACAAAACGGTCACGAATCTTATCCCCGCGCGGCCAAGCTGATACATACTCTGCGCACAAGACGCAGGGGTGCAGGGAGGCGGGGCCTGGATGAGCCGTTCTTCGCGATCGTCCGCAGGCATCATCGTGGCGATTGTCGCGTTCGTCGTGGCGCTCGCCGCTATTCTGTACGCGACCTGGCGCTACACGCCGGACCGGGAGGCGTCTCCGCAGCCTGAGACGGCGTCCGCGCCGTCCGCGACCGCTTCCGTGGAGCCGCGCCCCGAACCGGCACCGCAACCCGCGCCCCAATCCGCACCCCGATCCGCACCTTCGCAGGATGCTCCGCCCCGGGACGAGGCTGCCCCGCGGGAGGAACGCTCCGCGCAGGATGCCGCCGCCACCCGCACGCCCGCCCCCGGTGAGCGGCAGGCGGAGGGGGAGGGAGACCGCACCCGCCTCGACGTGACCGAAACGCAGGAGGAGACGCCGGGCGCGCCCGCCCTCGACATCGTGCGGGTCGAGCCTGACGGCGCTGCCGTCATCGCGGGGCGCACCCGGCCGCGCGCCGAGGTCGAGATCGTCGCCGACGGCGAGGTGATCGGCCGCACCCAGGCCGACGCGGGCGGCAGCTTCGCGGCCTTCGTCGAGGTGCCGATGAAGCGGGAAGGCACCGGCGTCGGCGTCCGCGCCCGCGACGGCGAGGAAACGCTGGAGGGCCGCCAGCAGATCACCGTCACCCCGCCTCCGCCCCGGGAACAGCGGCAGGCAGGCGCGGGTGAGGGCGGTTCGGATGGGTCTTCCGGTGCGACCTCTTCGCAAGGTGGTGCCGGATCGCAGGAAACCGCCAGCCTCCAGCCCCGCCCGCAGCAGCAGCGCCAGCCTCTCGTCACCGTCACCACGCCGGGCGAGGGGACGGAGGTGCGCCAGGGTCCGCCCACTCTCGGTCCCGTCAGCGTCGCGGTCGGCGGACCGGCGGGCCTCTCCACGGTCGACTACGACGCACAAGGGGGCTTGCGCCTCTCCGGCACCGGCACGCCGGGGGCGGAGATCTCCGTGTCCATCGGCAAGGTCACGCTGGGCGATACGCAGGTGGAGGAGAACAGCCGCTGGGCGCTCACGCCGAAGATCGACGTGCCGCCCGGCCGCTATATGTTGAGGATCAGCGAGCGCGTACCGGGCACCGACCGCGTGATCGACCGGGAGTTCCCGTTCGAGCGCGCAGCCCCCGAAGACGTCGTCGTCCGCGAGGGCAGCGTGGTCGTCCAGCCGGGCAACAGCCTGTGGCGCATCGCCCGTCATGTCTATGGACAGGGGATCGAGTATACCGTGATCTACGAGGCCAACGCCGACCAGATCCGCGACCCGGACCTCATTTTCCCGGGCCAGATCTTCAAGGTGCCCGACCAGCGCGGGGATCGCTGAGCCTCCATGTCTCCGCGTAACCGCCCGCCCGCGCCCGCTGATGCCCAGCGCGCCGCCCACATGGGCGTCGTGCGCGACGTGCTGCCCTATCTCTGGCCCCGGGACGATGCCGGTCTGCGCGCCCGCGTCGTGCTCTCGCTTCTCTCGCTCGCGCTTGCCAAGGCGCTGACGGTCGTCGTGCCCTATTTCTACAAGGGCGCGGTCGACGCGCTCGACACCGGCACCGGAACCGCGCTCGGCATCGCGGCTGCGCCCGTGTTCATGATCCTCGCCTACGCCGTCGCGCGCATCCTCAACCAGGCCTTCGCCCAGGCCCGCGACGCGATCTTCGCGCGCGTCGGCCAGCGCGCCCTGCGCCGCCTCGCGCTGCGGACCTTCCGCCATGTGCACAGCCTCTCGCTCCGCTTCCACCTGACGCGGCGGACGGGCGGGCTGTCGCGCATCATCGAGCGCGGCACCAAGGGCGTCGATTTCCTGCTGCGCTTCATGCTCTTCTCGGTCATCCCGACGCTGATCGAGATCGGCCTCGTGGTCGCGGTGTTCTGGGCGCATTTCGGCGGCCTCTACGCCGTCGTCCTGCTGGTGACGGTCGCGCTCTACGTCGTCTTCACCTATGTGGTGAACGAGTGGCGGGCCCGCTTCCGCCGCCAGCTCAACGAGACCGACACCGACGCCAACACCAAGGCGGTCGACAGCCTGCTGAACTACGAAACCGTCAAGTATTTCGGCAACGAGGAGCGGGAGGCCGCGCGCTACGACCGCGCCATGGCGGGGTACGAGGAAGCCGCCGTGCGCACGCAGATGTCGCTTGCGGCCCTCAATCTCGGCCAGGGCGCGATCATCGCGGTGGGCCTTGCGATCATCATGCTGATGGTCGCCTCGGGCGTGCAGGAGGGGCGCTTCACCATCGGCGACTTCGTGCTCGCCAACACCTTCCTCATCCAGCTCTACATGCCGCTCAACTTCCTCGGGACCGTGTTCCGGGAGATCAAGCAATCGCTGATCGACATGGAGACGATGTTCACGCTTCTGGCCGAGCCCGTGGAGGTCGTGGACCGTCCGGACGCGCGCGCCTTCGTCCCCGGGCCGGGCGAGGTGCGGTTCGAGAACGTCTCCTTCGCCTACGATCCCGACCGTCCGATCCTGAAGGACGTCAGCTTCACCATCCCGGCGGGCCGCACGGTCGCGCTCGTCGGTCCTTCCGGCGGCGGCAAGTCGACCATCGCGCGGCTGCTCTTCCGCTTCTACGATGCAGGCGCGGGGCGCATCGCGATCGATGGGCAGGACATCCGCGAGGTGACGCAGGCAAGCCTGCGCGCAGCCCTCGGCGTCGTACCGCAGGACACCGTCCTCTTCAACGACACCATCGGCTACAACATCCGCTACGGCCGCCTCGACGCGACGGACGCGGAGGTCGAGGCCGCCGCCGCCCAGGCGCAGATCCACGACTTCGTGACCCGCCTGCCCAAGGGCTACGCGACCGAGGTGGGGGAACGGGGCCTGAAGCTCTCCGGCGGCGAGAAGCAGCGCGTCGCCATCGCCCGCACGATCCTCAAGGACCCGTGTGTCCTGATCCTCGACGAGGCCACGTCCGCTCTCGATGTCGATACGGAGCGGGAAATCCAGTCCGCGCTCGGCGCGGTGTCGCGCGGGCGCACGACGCTTGTCATCGCGCACCGGCTCTCGACTGTGGTGGACGCCGACGAGATCCTCGTGATCGCCGACGGCCGTATCGAGGAGCGGGGCACCCACGGGGTCCTTCTGGCGCGCGAGGGCCGCTATGCCGCGATGTGGTCGCGCCAGCGCGCGGCGGCGGAAGCGCGTGCCGTCCTCGCCGAGGCGGGGGAGGGGAGCCGCGCACGCCCGCCTGCCCTCGACGAGCCAACCTGACCCCGGCGGGTGCCGTGGCGTGCGGCGGCCGCC
>JAJLJT010000192.1:0-5103 GCA_033844555.1 Alphaproteobacteria bacterium
ATGGAGATCCTCAACGGCTTCGACGACGACGTGCGCCACATGCTCCACCAGGAGATGGAGGCGCGCGGCATCCGCATCCTCTGCCATCAGGTGTTCGAGAAGATCGAGAAGACGCAGAAGGGTCTGCGCGTCCACCTCTCGGGCGGCGACGTTGCGATGGCGGACCAGGTGATGCTCGCGCTGGGGCGGGAGCCGCGTACCGCGGGCCTCGGCCTCGAGGCGGCGGGCGTGGAAACGAACCAGAAGGGTGCGATCGTGGTCGACGACTACTCGCGGACCTCGCAAGCCAATATCTGGGCCGTGGGCGACGTGACGGACCGCGTGAACCTCACCCCCGTCGCCATTCACGAGGCGATGTGCATGGTCGAGACGGCCTTCAACGGCAATCCGACCCGGCCCGATCACGAGTTGATTCCGACCGCGGTCTTCTCGACGCCGGAAATCGGCACCGTCGGCATGACGGAGGCGCAGGCCCGCCACGCGCTGGGCGACATCGACATCTACCGCGCCCGTTTCCGGCCCATGAAGCATACGCTCTCGGGCCGCGAGGAGCGGATGCTCATGAAGATCGTCGTGGACGCGAAGACCGACCGCGTCGTCGGCCTCCACATCCTCGGCGACGGCGCGGGCGAAATGGCCCAGTGCCTCGGCATCGCGGTCAAGATGGGCGCGACGAAGGCGGACTTCGACCGGACCATGGCCGTGCATCCGACGGCGGCGGAGGAACTCGTCACCATGTACGAGCCCACCGAACGGATCCGCTCCGCAGCGGCGGAGTAGGGTTCAGGCCTCCGGTTTGCGGCCGAGGAAGAACGCGCCCGTGTGGATGATGTAGGCGGTGCCGAACCGGCCGATCACCGCGTCCAGATACTTCAGCCAGAACAGGCACCAAGTGAAGAAGATCCGGTTGAAGCCGTAAAGCTTGTCCACGTTGAAACTCAGCGCGATCGCGAGGAAGTGGACCAGAAGATGGCACATCGTCGACGCCGGGCCGCGGTTGAAGCCGCCGTCAACCCGGTCGAAGCGCTCGCAAAGCACTTCCAGTCCCTTGTGGGAGAAGCGCCAGTAGTCGTCCGGGTCGGCGTGGAACGGGAAGATGAATGGCACGCTGACATAGACGATCCCTCCCGGTTTCAGGATCCGGTGGATCTCCTCCATGACCTTCCATGGATTGTTGACGTGCTCCAGCACGCTGATCGTGACCACCGCATCGACGGAATTGTCGGGCACCATGTGCATGTCATGGGCATCAGCCACCAGGTCGACACCGGGCGCTTCGCGGATGTCGACGCATACGACCTTCGCGTCGGCCGGCGGTGCTCCGAACTGGTAGCGTGCACCCGATTGCTTGGAACCGATGTCGAACAGCACCGCATCGCGTGGCAGCAGCGCATAGGGATCTGTCTTTCCCAGCGGGTAATTGGTCGACGGCGCATTGCGGAAGGCGGCACCAAGCCGTCGGAGAATGGACATAGGGATCGGCCCCTCGCATTGAACACTCGACACGGCGAGTAGCTTACACGAACGAATCTTACCATTCAGCGCATCTTCAGGCAGCCTTGTCCCGCCAGGCCGTCAAAGCAACACCCGGGCGCGTTTCGTTTGAGATTGCGGGCCGGTTCGGACTATAAGCAGGTGAGAATTGGACAAGTGAAAGGGCGGGCGCGTATCGCGCACCCGTGATCGTAGCATGGCTGAACAATGGTCTCCCGCAAGCTGGCGCAGCAAGCCGATCCAGCAGGTTCCAGATTATCCGGACGCCGGGCGTCTGTCGGAGGTCGAGGCGACGCTGGCGAAGTATCCGCCGCTCGTCTTCGCGGGCGAGGCGCGCAAGCTGAAGGCCAACCTTGCGCAGGTGGCGGCCGGCAAGGCGTTCCTGCTTCAGGGCGGCGACTGCGCCGAAAGCTTTGCGGAGTTCCACCCGGACAACATCCGCGACACGTTCCGCGTGCTCCTGCAGATGGCGGTCGTGCTGACCTATGCGGCCAAGTGCCCGGTCGTGAAGGTCGGCCGCATGGCGGGTCAGTTCGCCAAGCCGCGCTCAGCGCCGACGGAGACGCAGGGCGACCGGGAACTTCCGAGCTACCGTGGCGACATCATCAATTCGATGGATTTCGAGGATGACGGCCGCCAGCCGGACCCGGCGCGCATGCTCCAGGCCTACAGCCAGGCGGCGGCGACGCTGAACCTCATTCGCGCGTTCGCGCAGGGCGGCTATGCCGACCTGCACAACGTCCACCGCTGGACGCTGGGCTTCGTCGACAAGAGCACGGAGGCCGAGCGTTACCGCAAGCTGGCCGACGAGATTTCCGAGGCGCTCGACTTCATGGAAGCCTGCGGCGTCAGCCCCTCGACGGTGCCGCAGCTTCGGCAGACGGACTTCTACACTTCGCACGAGGCGCTGCTGCTGCCCTATGAGCAGGCGATGACGCGCGTCGATTCCACGACCGGCGACTGGTACGACACGTCGGCCCACATGATCTGGATCGGCGACCGGACCCGCCAGCCCGACGGCGCGCATATCGAGTATTGCCGCGGCGTGAAGAACCCTATCGGCATGAAGTGCGGGCCCTCGCTGGAGCCGGACGAGTTGATCCGCCTGATCGACCTGCTGAACCCGGAGAACGAGGCCGGTCGCCTCACCCTGATCGCGCGCTTCGGCGCCGACAAGGTGACGGACGGCTTGCCGAAGCTCGTGCGCAAGGTAAAGGCCGAGGGACGCCACGTCGTCTGGTCGTGCGACCCGATGCACGGCAACACGATCAAGGCGTCCACCGGCTACAAGACGCGGCCCTTCGACCGGATCCTGCGCGAGGTGCAGCAGTTCTTCGCCGTCCACCAGGCGGAAGGCACGCATGCCGGCGGCGTGCATTTCGAGATGACGGGGCAGAACGTCACCGAATGCCTCGGCGGCGCGCAGGCCATCGGGGAGGGCGACCTCAGCCAGCGCTATCACACCCATTGCGATCCGCGCCTGAACGCCAGCCAGTCGCTCGACCTCGCCTTCCTGATCGCGGAAGGCCTTGTCGAGGAGCGCCGCCAGATCGCCAAGGCGAGCTGAGACCGAACCATCCATCCGCGGCGGAGTGGGGGCTTGTCCTTCACCCCGGCGCGGGCTCCACATCCGGGTTCATGACGGCCCGCCCATGACAGACCAACTTCGTATCGCGCTCGTCCAGGCTGATCCGACCGTCGGCGACCTCGCGGGCAATCTTGCGCTTGCGCGCGCCGCGCGGGCCGAGGCCGCGGCGGCCGGCGCGCATCTCGTGGTCCTGACGGAGTGCTTCCTGAGCGGCTATCCGCAGGAGGACCTGGTCCTCAAGCCCGCCTTCGTGAAAGCGTGCATGAAGGCGGCCGAGGCGCTGGCCGCGGATACCGCGGACGGCGGGCCGGACGTCGTCGTGGGCGTGCCCTGGGCGGAGAAGGACAAGGTCTTCAACGCCGCGCTGCATCTTTCTGGCGGGCAGATCGAGGCGCGCCGCTTCAAGCACGAACTGCCGAACTACGGCGTGTTCGACGAGCCGCGGGTGTTCGCGCAGGGACCCTTGCCCGGTCCTGTCGGCGTGCGCGGCGTGCGCGTCGGCGTCATGGTCTGCGAGGACATGTGGGCGTCTGACGTCACCGAGTGCCTCGAGGAGACGGGCGCGGAAATCCTCGTCTCGATCAACGCCTCGCCCTTCGAGGTGATGAAGCACGACCGCCGCCTGCAGCAGGCCATCGCCCGCGTCACCGAAAGCGGCCTGCCGCTCGTCTACGTCAACCAGCTTGGCGGCCAGGACGAGTTGGTGTTCGACGGCGGCAGCTTCGTGCTCAACGGCGATTGCAGCCTCGCGCACCAGATGCCCGCATGGACCGACGCGATCCGCATCACCGATTGGCGCCGGTCGGGCGACGGCTGGGTGTGCGAGACGGGAGAGCGCCCGGCAGTACCCGAAGGCAATGCGGCGATCTACCAGGCCTGCATGCGGGGCCTGCGGGACTATGTGCGGAAGAACCGTTTTCCCTCTGTCGTGCTCGGCCTCTCCGGCGGCATCGACTCCGCGCTGACGGCGGCCATTGCGGCGGATGCTCTGGGCCCCGAAAAAGTCCATGCGATCATGCTGCCGTCGCGGTTCACGAGCGGGGAGAGCCTCGAGGACGCCCAGGCCTGCGCCGTGGCACTGGGTGTGCGCTACGACACGGTCTCCATCGCGGACGGCGTGACGGCGGCGGAGGCCGCGCTCGCGCCGCTCTTCGGCGAGCGGCCGCGCGACGTGACGGAAGAGAACCTTCAAAGCCGGATGCGCGGGCTCCTGCTGATGGGCGTCTCCAACAAGCTCGGCTCCATGCTGCTGACGACCGGAAACAAGTCCGAGGTCGCGGTGGGCTACGCCACGCTCTACGGCGACATGTGCGGCGGCTTCAATCCGCTGAAGGACCTCTACAAGACGCAGGTGTTCGCGCTGTCGGAGTGGCGCAACCAGAACCGCCCCGAAGGCGCGCTCGGCCCCGCGGGCCGCGTCATTCCGCAGCGGATCATCGACAAGCCGCCGACCGCGGAACTGCGCGAGAACCAGAAGGACGAGGACTCGCTGCCGCCCTACGACGTGCTGGACGCGATCCTGCGCGGGCTCGTGGACGAGGACCGTTCGGTCGACGAGGTGGCGGCGCGCGGGTTCGACCGGGCGACCGTCGCGCGCATCGAGCATCTGGTCTATATCGCCGAATACAAGCGCCGCCAGGCCGCGCCGGGGGTCAAGATCTCCCCGCGCAACTTCGGCCGCGACCGCCGTTACCCGATCACCAACGCCTTCCGCGACGCCCGGCAGGGCTAGGCGGGCGCGCCCCCTCGCGCTGCCCGCGCGAAGCCGCTATAAGGCGGCACGAACGTCTTCCTTTGCCTCGCACACCGGATGCCTGACCGATGACCGTGACCGTCCGCTTCGCGCCGAGCCCGACAGGGCGCATCCACGTCGGCAATGTCCGTACGGCGCTGCTCAACTGGCTGTTCGCGCGCGCCGCCGGCGGCGGTTTCCTGCTGCGGCTCGACGACACCGACCGGGAGCGGTCGACGGAGGAGTTCGCCAGGGGGATCGAGCGCGATCTCGAATGGCTGGGGCTTTC
>JAJLJT010000193.1:0-4280 GCA_033844555.1 Alphaproteobacteria bacterium
CGTCGACGACATCGCCAAGCGGCTGATCGACTTCGGCTTCCACGCGCCGACCATGTCCTGGCCGGTGCCGGGCACGCTGATGATCGAGCCGACGGAATCGGAGCCGCTGGCCGAACTCGACCGTTTCTGCGACGCCATGATCGCGATTGCAGGGGAAGTGGCGGAGATCGAGGCAGGCCGCATCGCGCACGCCGACAGCCCTCTGGCACACGCTCCGCATACCGCCGAGACGTTGCTCGCACCTGACTGGAACCGCGCCTATCCGCGCCAGCTGGGCGCATTCCCGGCCGGCAAGGCGGGCGTGGAGGGCAAGTACTGGCCGCCGGTCGCGCGCGTCGACAATGCCTATGGCGACCGCAATCTCGTGTGCACCTGCCCGCCGCTGTCGGCCTATGAGGACGGGTTGGGAGCCGCCGCGGAGTAGGGGCGGCGCGATAAACTCCACTCCGTAGGCAAGACATCCGGCAAGGGCGGCTTCGGCCGCCCTTTGTCATCTTGGCGGGACCGTGCCGCGCGCATGTGGCGCACTCGCTGGAGCATGCCAGGGGCACGCAAAGAAAAACCCCGGCCGCGGGGCCGGGGCGAGGTCCGGCGGGGTTGATCCCCGCACGTCGTCTCGGAAAGGAGCGGTCAGTGGAACCGGCCCTTGAGTCCTGAAATGGCGTCCGTCACCAGCTTGCTGCGCGCCTTGTCGTCCAGCTCCTCGGAGATGACGCGGCGGGCGGCATTCACCGCCAGCGAGGCAGCCGAGTTGCGCACGTCGCGGACCGCATCCGCCTCGGCCTGGGCGATCTTCTCCTCGACCGACTTGAGCCGGCGCTCGATCCGGGCCTCCAGCGCCTCCTGGGCCCGCTTGGACGCGGCTTCGGCTTCGCTCTTGGCCTGGGTGACGATGTCCTGCGCTTCCTTCTCGGCGTCCTGCCGCTTGCGCTGGTAGGTTGCGAGCAGGCCCTGCGCCTCCTCGCGGAGACGGCGCGCCTCGTCCAGCTCGGTCCTGATCCGGTTGGCGCGCGCGTCGAGCCCCCCCACGATCTTCGAGGGAACCTTCAGATAGAAGACGATCGCGAAGAACAGGACGAAGGAGACGGCGACCCAGAAAGTTTCATCGAACATGGCGCGCTCCCTCAGGCCTTGGTTTCTGCTTCGACGGCAGCCTTGATCCGGTCCGGATCGGCCTTGCCGAGCAACTCGGCCACGATGGCCTCGGCCGTGTCCGTGGCGACAACCGAGATGTTCGCCATGGCCGCGTCACGGGTCTTGGCGATGCGGGCCTCCGCCTCGGCCAGCTTGGCGGACATCTTCTCTTCCGCCTTGGCCTCGGCTTCCGCGGCGCGGGCTGAAACCTTCTCGCGGGTGTCCGCGGCGATGGCCTGGGCCTTCGCGCGCGCTGCCGCGAGTTCTTCCTCGTATTCCTTGAGCGCCGCCTCGGCCTCGTCGCGCAGTTCCTTCGCACGGTCGAGGTCGTAATCGATGGCGTTGCGACGCTGTTCCAGCACGCCGCCGATGCGCGGCAGGGCCACGCGCGACATGAGCAGGTACAGCGCCACGAATGTCAGGACGAGCCAGACAAGCTGGGGCGCAAAGTCCTCCGGCTTGAACTGGGGCAGGGTGCCCTTCGCCTGCTCCGCCTCAACCAGGGTGGTTGCGATGGTGCCGTCTTGGGTCTTGGGTTCGGTCGCCATGGGCCTCGCCTCGGGATGGCGGCCCCCGATGTCTCAGGGACCTGAATCCGCAGGCGGGTGGAAGCCACCCGCCGGCCTCTCGTGCGGTACCGTCCAGCCTTAGCTGAACAGGATGAGCATCGCGATGACGAAGCCGAACAGGCCGGTCGCTTCCGCCAGCGCGAAGCCCAGCAGCAGGTTGGTGCGCTGGCCGTCGGCCGCCGCCGGGTTGCGCAGCGCGGCGTTCAGGTAGTTGCCGAAGATGATGCCGATGCCGACACCGGCGCCGCCGAGCGCGAGGCAGGCCAGACCGGCGCCGATGAACTTGCCGAGATCGGCGATGTTACCTTCCATGACGTAAGCTCCTTTCGATTGGTATGGCAGTCGAGAAGATAAAGCGGGCGGGCCCTGCTCAATGGTGCATGTGCAGGGCGTCGTTCAGATAGATGCAGGTCAGGATCGCGAAGACATAGGCCTGCAGGAACGCGATCAGGAATTCCAGCGCCGTGATGCCGACCATGGCCGCCATAGGCGCCCAGCCGCCGACCCAGCCCAGCGCGATCACGAAGCCCGCCATGACCTTCAGCATGGTGTGGCCGGCCATCATGTTGGCAAAGAGACGCAGCGCCAGGGTCACGGGCCGCGAGAGGTAGGAAATCAGCTCGATCACGACCATCAGCGGCAGAAGCCACACCGGCAGGCCGCCGGGGACGAACATGCGCAGGTAGCCCGCGCCGTTCTTGACGAAGCCCAGCACCGTCACGCCGATGAACACGGCCGCGGCCATCGCGAAGGTGACGATGATGTGGCTGGTCACCGTGAAGGAGTAGGGGATCATGCCCAGCAGGTTGCAGGCGAGAATGAACATGAAGAGCGTGAAGATGAAGGGGAAGTAGCGCATCCCCTCCGGCCCCGTCACGTCGCGCACCATGCCCGCCACGAACTCGTACGACATTTCCGCGATCGACTGCATCCGGCCCGGCACCATCGCGCGGCCGGACATGGACAGGATCGTCAACGCCGACACCGCGAGGACGGCGATCACCATCCACAGGCTCGAATTGGTGAAGGAAACGTCGAGCGTCCCGAACTTCATGTCGATCAGCCGGACGATCTCGAACTGGTGCATGGGGTCCGCTTTGGCCCCGGCCTCTGCTTGCGCTGCCACGTGTCCCGTTCCCCTACCGCGTACCGTTCCTGGTCACGCCTGTCCCCGGTCTTGCGCGCCGCGCGTGTTCCGGTCGAACTGCTTCAGCACGCGGGTCATGTTCACATACGCCGCCGCCATGCCGAGGAAAATGAAAATCAGCATGAACAGCGGACGCGTTCCAAGAGCCCAGTCGATACCCAACCCCATGGCCGTGCCGACACCCACGGCCGCAACGATCTCCGTCGACAGGCGAAACGCCAGCCCCAGGTTCGTCGAAGGCCCGCGCGCACGCGCGCCCGTACCTGCCCGACGCGTTTCAACCTCACCGATCCGGCGGCGCAACACCTCCAGATCGTCCGGTCCGTTCCCGCCGTCTTGCGGATCGCGAGACTGCGCCATGCCGACCGCCTTTCGTGGTCCCGACGTCACAGCCCCTGACACGCTACCGGCTGGGTACCGCATCCCGGGAATTGAAACTTCCTGAGAAGCGCAAGGTCCGATCATGCGACCGGCCTGGCCCCCGCCTGAAAACCGCGCGCACCATATTGAAGCCCTCCCCCCCTGTCAAGCGACTGGGGCTTGCGCTTAAATCTTTGAAATTAAAGACAAAAAAATAACGCGTTCGGGTTCATGCCGCGGTCAGGCGCTCCGCGCGCGCCAGATCGACCGAAACCAGCTGGCTCACGCCTTTCTCGGCCATGGTCACGCCGAACAGCCGGTCCATCCGCGACATGGTCAGCGCGTGGTGGGTGATGACGAGGAAGCGCGTGTCGGTCAGCTTCGTCATCTCCTCGAGCAGCGCGCAATAGCGCTCGACATTGGCGTCGTCGAGAGGGGCGTCCACCTCGTCCAGGACGCAGATCGGCGAGGGATTCGTCAGGAACACCGCGAAGATCAGGGCCATGGCCGTCAATGCCTGCTCGCCCCCCGACAGGAGCGACAGGGCCCGCGTCTTCTTGCCGGGCGGCTGCGCCATGATCTCCAGCCCCGCCTCCAGCGGGTCGTCGGATTCGATGAGTTCGAGCTTGGCCGAGCCGCCGCGGAACAGGCGGGTGAACAATTGCTCGAAGTGCGCGTTCACCGTGTCGAAGGCGGCAAGCAGTCGCTCGCGTCCTTCCCGGTTCAGCGCGGCGATTCCCTGCCGAAGACGATGGATCGCGGCCACGAGGTCATCGCGCTCCGCGATCAGGGCATCGTGCTGACCGGCGATCTCCTGCAACTCCTCGTCGGCGCGCAGATTGACCGCGCCCAGCGCGTCGCGGTCGCGCTTAAGGCGGTCCAGCTCCCCCTCGACCGCGGCGATGGCCGGCAATGTCTCGGGCACGTCGAGGTCCGCGACCTCCGCCAGCCGTTCCGGCGTGCAGCCGAGCGCCTCGCGGATGCGGTCTGCGCTGTCGGCCAGCCGGGCTTCGGCGGCCTCGGCCCTGGCGCCGGCAGCCGCGCGCCCTTCGCGGGCCTCGGAAAGCGCC
>JAJLJT010000194.1:0-19803 GCA_033844555.1 Alphaproteobacteria bacterium
CCGACCGCCAGCGCGATGGTCAGGCCCGCGATCCCGTCGCGCAGCGCCATCGGCACGAGGATCGCGATGAGGACCGCGCCGGGCAGCGCCTCCAGACCCCGGCGCACCGCGGGCGTCAGCGTGACGAAGCCCAGCAGGAAATACCCGCCTGTCCGGGTCACATAGGTGACGACGGCCATCATCGCGATGACCAGCAGGGCTTCGGGATCGACGCTCACCGCTTCATCCCCGCGACGACGGCACCCGCCAGCGCGCCGGTGATGATGTGCCAGTAGCCGCCCGCCAGCCACGCCGTGGCCAGCGCCACCGCCCCCGCAGCGGCCCAGGGCGCGACTTGCGCCGGCCCCTTCCAGATCGGCACGAGCAGGGACGCGAAGAAGGCCCCCAGCACCAGGTCGAGCCCGAACGTCTCGGGATCCGCAATCAAACCGCCCACCAGCGCGCCGAGGATCGTGCCGAGCAGCCACAGCACCATGATGAGGAGGGAGCTGCCGAGATATATCCCGACATCCGTTCCCCCCTCGCTGCGGTAGCGCATGGAGGTCAGCCACGACATGTCGACCAGCAGCCCCAGCAGGCCATAGGCCACGGGGGCGGGCATCCGCTCCAGCCAGGGCCGCATCGACGCGCCCATCAGCAGGAAGCGCATGTTGACCGCGAACGTCCCGATGGCGATCGCGAGATAGGGCATCGGATCCTGCCAGAGTTCCAGCGCGACGTACTGGCTCGCACCCGCGAACACGAACGCCGACATCAGCACCGCTTCCAGCGTGCTCAACCCCTCGGTCTGCGCGACGACGCCGAAGACCGCCCCGAACCCGACGACGGCCGGGAGAACGGGGATGGTCAGGCGCACGCCGTGCAGCATGCCGGCGCGGGTGATGTGGACGGACTCGCTCATGGACGCGAGTAAGCCGCGTTCGCGGCCCGGCAGGAAGCCCCACGCACGCATTCCTGCCTTACGCGGCAGAGGGGTGGGTGTGCGGCCCGCCCTATCCGCCGGCCGCGCCGGCTGCGGGCAGCTTCGGCAATTGCGCCGCCTCCGACGCCGCCATCTCGACGGCGAAGTTCCCGTCCGGCAGCGCATAAAGCGTCTCGACCGGCACGAGAACGCGGGTCTCGCCCCCGCGCTCCGCGGCCCCCGCCGCGATCGTGACGTGCGTCGCCTTGCCCTCGGAATCGATCATGACGTCACGGACCGTCAGCCAGCCCTCGACACCCGCCACGCGGACCTTCCTGCCGATGACGTCCCCCGCGAACGAGGCCCCTTCCGGCAGGGCGGCGAGGGGGCGCGCGGGCGCGGCGTCCAGCGCGCCGGGCGCGGCCTCGTCCTCGGGCGTGTAGAGGTCGGCCAGCGCCTCCCGCGTCGCCTCATAGGCGCGAAGGGTCTCCTCCTTCACCTTGGGATAGGCGTCCTTCGCCGCCTCCACGGCCCGGTCGAAGGCGCGCCCTGCCTGCGAGAACCAGCTTTCGGCCGGCCCCGTCGCCTCGGCAGCGACGGACGGCCCGGCGGCCAGCAGACCGGCCGCGACGGTCACGAGAAGATATCGGCGCATCGCTTTCTCCCTCCTTGAAGCCACGTTCGGAAACGCTACCCACAGCCCTCAATATAGGCCGCGCCGCGCCATTTCACGCCCCTGCCGGTCGCTTTCCTCCGGCGTCAGCCCCGCACAATGGTCGAGCAGCATCTCGGCGTAAGCGGGAAGCTCCGCCCGGTCGATGTGGCGCGCGGGATTCCACAGGTCGGACCGCACGAAGGCCTTGGCGCAGTGGACGAACGCCTCCTCCACCGTGACCAGCAGGCCGATCTTCGGCGCGCGCCCCTGGACGGCAAGGGGGGACAGCAGGCGCACATCGTCGGTCAGCCGCGCACGCCCGTTCACACGCAGCGTCTCGTTCATGCCCGGTACGAGGAACAGCAGTCCCACCCGACCGTCGGCCAGCACGTTGCGGAAATTGTCGAAGCGGTTGTTGCCCACCCGGTCGGGCAGCAACAGGTGCCGGTCGTCGAGCACGGCGACGAAGCCCGGCGGATCGCCGCGCGGGCTTGCATCGGCCCCGCCCGGCCCCACCGTCGCCAGCACGACGAAGGGACTGCGCGCGATGATCGCCCGGCAATGGCGGTCGAGCCGTCCGATGACCTTGTCGGCCGCCCGGCTCATCGGCGGGTGGTGCATGCCGGCGAGCGCCTCTGGGCTCTCGACCAGCGAGACGTCGTCCGGTACGCCCGGACCGGCGGGGGGAGCGGACATGGGCAAAACCCTTCGCACATCGAACCTGCGCGGATGGTGCGCACCCGGGCGCCCATCCGCAAGCTTTCCGGCGCCGCCGACCGATGCCACTCTCCGAATGCGTGTATACGGGTGACGAATCTCGATTGCAGGTGTATAGAGCGCTTAACCATGCCGGCCCAGTGTGCGTCCGGCGGTCTGCAAAGGGGGACTGCAATGCTCAAGGAATTCAAGGAATTCGCCCTGAAGGGCAACATGCTGGACATGGCCGTCGGCATCATCATCGGCGCGGCGTTCGGGACGATCGTCTCGTCGCTGGTCGACGACATCATCATGCCGCCGATCGGCCTGCTCATTGGCGGTCTCGACTTCTCGCAGCTCTTCCTGGTCCTGAAGGAAGGCGCGACGGCGGCGCCCTATGCCTCGGTCGACGCGGCGAAGGAAGCCGGCGCCGTGACGCTCAACATCGGCCTCTTCATCAACGCGCTGATCAAGTTCCTGATCGTGGCGTTCGCGCTCTTCATCGTCGTGAAGGGCATGAACAACATGCGCAAGAAGGAAGAGGCGGCCCCCGCCGCCCCGCCGAAGCAGGAGGTGCTGCTGGAGGAGATCCGCGACCTTCTGGCCAAGCGCTGATCCCGCAGGGCATCTGCGTATCGCAGGGCGGCCGCGCTGATCCACTTTAGAACAGCTCAGCCGCCCTGTTTCATTTTGTTTCACTTTGGCACATTGTGTAAGATCGTCGTGACAGGCGCCCGCGCCGCTGCGCCCACAGGCCCGAACCGCGGCCTGTCCTGCCGCTGGCACACCTCCTGCAATACATTCGGCGTTCCCACCCCTCGGGAACAGCCGGGACCGGGAACCCCGCCGGTGCGTATCATCCGGTCCGGTTTCGGCAGCTTGTCGATCCCACCTTGCCCGCCGGTCGCAGCGTATCGCGGCCGGCGGGTTCGATTCTGCGTCCCGCGATCCGGCAACGCGGCGTTAAGGCGCACGCCCTAGCCTCGTGCCTTCGTCCGGGGAGACATCTCCCGCGTGCGGAGGTGGCTGATGTCTGGCAGACACGCGTTCCGGTCCCGCATCCTCCTGGCAGCAGCGGTCACGGCCCTGCTTGCCGCAAGCTACCTGATGAGCGCGCGGCCCGCGGGCGCAGCGGGCTGGGGCATCGACCGGGCGGCCGAGATGCCGGACCTCACCCAGACCGACCGCCGTCTTGGCCTGGAGAACGGCGGCGAGGCGCATTGCGTGCCGGTGTCGGCGACCAACGCCATCCTCTGGCTCGGCCGGACCGGCTACCGCCACCTTTTGCCGGTGCGCGGCGACGAGATGGAGCAGGCGGCGGAGATCGCCGCCCGGCTCGCCAGCCCCGGATACATGAACACAGATCCGCGCAAGGGCACGAGCCACGTCGGATTCGCCCAGGGCCTCTCCCGCTATCTTGCGGACCACGGCGTGCGCGGCCGCGTGATCTACCAGGGCCGCTGGCCGATGCCCGCCCGCTATGGCGGGGCGGCCGGCGCGGTTCCCACATTCGACTTCGTCACCGACAGCTTCAGGGGCGACAGCGCCGTCTGGCTCTCGGTCGGCTTCTATGCCTACGACCGCGCGCACAACGAGCTGACGCGGCTGTCGGGCCATTTCCTCACGCTCGTCGGCTACGGCCTCGACGCGCGCGGCAACCCGGACCGGGACGTGCTGATCGTCCACAATTCCTGGCCGAACCGGAACGGCCGCGCCGCCCAGCAGGAATATCTCCGCGTCGAGCGGATGCTGAGCGGCTGGTTCCTGGCGGGCGAGGACGGCGCGCGGGCGGGCGAGGCGCGCGACCACATGCGCGTCGTCGGCGGACTGCCGTTGCCGCGCGGGGCCGACGTGGCGATCATCGACGCGGCGCTCGCCCTGAGACTCTGACGCGCGGTCAGACCAGCGCGCGCCCGCCCAGAACGATCTTCGGATCGGGGGCGCCGACGGCCTTCGGATCCTTGTCCTCATAGTCGAGGTGCGACAGGAAGTGCCGCAGCGCATTGATCCGCGCCCGGCGCTTGTCGTTCGCCATGATGACGGTCCAGGGCGCGCGCGCCGTGTCGGTGTGCTCCATCATGTCCGAGATCGCATCGGTATAGGCGTCCCACTTCTTCAGCGCGGCGATGTCGATGGTCGACAGCTTCCAGCGCTTCAGCGGATCGGTTGCGCGCTTGTGAAAGCGCACGATCTGCGTCTCGCGGCCGATGGTGAGCCAGAACTTGAACAGGATCACGCCGTCGCGGGCGAGCATCGCCTCGAAGTCCGGCACCTCGTCGAAGAAGCGTTCGACCTCGGCTTCGGTGCAGAAGCCGAAGACGCGCTCGACGCCCGCCCGGTTGTACCAGGACCGGTCGAACAGGCAGATCTCGCCGCGTGTCGGCAGGTGGCGGACATAGCGCTGGAAATACCACTCCCCCTGCTCCCGCTCGGTGGGCTTCGGCAGGGCGACGGTGCGCGCATGGCGCGGATTGAGATATTCGGCGAAGCGCTTGATCGTCCCGCCCTTTCCGGCGGCGTCGCGCCCCTCGAACACGGCAACGATGCGCTGGCCGGTGTGCTGCACGTGATCCTGCAGCTTGGCAAGTTCGACCTGCAGCTTGTAGAGCGCCTTGTCGTAGGCCTTCCGGCTCATCTTGTCGTCGTAGGGATAGCCGCCCGCGGAAAGCGCCTGCTCCTCTACCTCCTTCGGCAGGGGCGCGCGCAGCTCCTCCAGCGTGTCGATGTCCTCAGCCGTCAGTCCCGGACGTGCCATGCCCGCACCTCCCCTGCAACAGGTTGCGCCGCCGCCCCGGCCCTAGTTCTGGAACAGCGCCAGCGTGCCCGCCACCGTAACCGCGGCAAGCGCCGTCGTGAACAGGATCGCGCTCGAGACGCGGCGGGAAAAGATCTGGTAGTTCTCCGCGATCACGAAAACATTGCCGGCGATGGGCAGGGCCGCGACCAGCACGCCGACCGCGACCCATTCCCCCGGCACGCCCGGCGCGTTCGACAGCGCAACATAGACGAGCGCGGGATGTGCGAAGAGCTTCAGCACCGTGACCACGCTGACGGAGGCGAGCCCCTCCGCCATCGGCCGGCCGTAGAGCGAGGCGCCGAGCGCGAAGAGCGCCGCCGGCCCCGCCGCTCCCGCCAGGAAGGACACGAAGCGCTCCGTCACGCCGGAAAATCCCAGCCCGCTCGCCGAAATCGCCAGCCCGATCACGATGGAAATCACGAACGGGTTGAGCGCGAGGCCCTTGAAGGCGCGCAAGAGCCCGCGCCCCGCCGATCCCGCGCCCCCGCGCGATGCCTCGAGCACCGCCAGGGTCAGCGGCGCGATCACGATGAAATCGCCGATCATGGCCAGCGCGACGGGCGCGACCGCCCAGTCGCCGAACGCCGCGATCGCCAGCGGCACCCCCAGATAGCCGGAATTGGAAATCACCGACGCCTGCCCCATCACCGTCGCCTCGCCGGGCGTCAGGCGGAACAGCAGCCGGCCGATGACCGCCGCAACCACGAACAGGAACAGGCCCGATCCCGTGTAGCCTGCGAGGAAGGCGGGCTCGATCAGTTCCTCGAAGGGCTTGCGCGCGATGGCGCCGACCATCAGCGCCGGCATCGCGAAATAGAACACGAAGACGTTGAGGGAGCGGACCGCATTGCCGCCCATCATGCCGGCGGCCGACGCGGCGTAGCCAAGGCCCGCGACGGCAAAGAACGGAATCGTGAGGCCGAGAACCTGCTCCATGCCCGACCTATAGCCGCGCCGGCGCCTCGATGCGAGGCTCAAAGCACGCGCATCCGGGTTGCCGCCGGTTCCCTCCCGGGAGGCCTGGCCGTGTGGCTTGGCCGGGTGGCTTGGCCGGGCGACTTGGCCGGGTGGCTTCGAGCCACCACATTGCCCGGAGAGTCCTTCTTGCCCCGAGGGAGGCGTGGCGCCATGAACATCGGCGAGGCGTCGGAGGCCAGCGGCCTGCCGGCGAAGACCATCCGTTACTACGAGGACATCGGCCTGATCCGCCCGATGCGGGAGGCCAACGGCTACCGTCGCTTCACGCGCGCGGAGGTGGCCCGGCTCGTGCTGCTGCGGCGGGCCCGCGCGCTCGGCTTCACGGTGGAAGAATGCCGCGAGCTGCTCTCCCTCTACGAGGACGAACACCGCCGCGCCGGCGAGGTGCGCGCCATCGCGCGCGAGCGGCTGGCCGCCGTCGACGGCCGCATCGCGGAGCTTCAGGCGCTCCGGCGGCAACTGTCGGCGCTCGTGGCTGCCTGCTCGGGCGGGCCGGGATCGCGCTGCGCGATCCTCGACGAGCTGTCGCACGACTGAGGCCGCCCCGCCTCAGAACTGGCGGGTCAGGCCGAAGGTGAACTCGGTCCGGTCGTAGTCGTAGAAGTCGATGTCGGAATCGTTGATCGTGTGGCGCACGCCCACGAGCGGGGCGAAACCGCCGATGCTCCAGTCCCGCTTGGTCAGGTAGACAGAGCCCGAATAACGCCAGTCCTTGCGTGTCGACGCGAACAGGGGGTCCGGCCCCTCGAAATCGCGAAACCCGACGAACCCGCCCACTTCCGCCGTGATCCCCAGCGGAAACTCCTGCAGCCACGCGACGCTCACGCCCGGAAAACTGTAGGTGAAGCGCGCCTCGTCCGTCTCGTTGCGCAGGAAGGTCAGGTCCCCGCGGACCATCGCGCTCGACGAGATGCCGTAGCGTGCCCCGACGCTGCCCGTCGCCACCCAGCCGTCCTGGCGCGGATCCTCGTCATAGGTCAGCGCGATGAATTCGAGCCGCGCATTGAGCCCCAGCCGCGGGGTCGCCTGCATGCTGGCCGCGACCTCGCCCCCGACCCCCCAGTTGTAGGCCTCGTTCCCGAACCAGCGGCGGCGCACCACGCCGCGCAGCGCCACCTCGCCCCCCGGCGGCAACCAGGTCGGTCCGACGCCGAGGCGCAGGAAGCTGTCGTTGAAATCGTCGTTGTCGTATTGGCGATGGCTCGCATAAAGCTCCGCCTCCGCCCGCCAGTCCTTCGCCAGCGGCAGCCGGTAGCCCGCCTGGGCCGCCGTCAGCACGCCGATCCCGCTCGTCTTGCGGGCATTGGGGTCGAGCAGGAAGGGAAAGCCGCCGATCTCGACGAGGCGCGCATCGGTCGCGGCATTGACGTTCGTATCGGGCGCGAGCGCGAAGGTGACCGACAGGCTCCACTTCCGGCGCGCCCGGATCGCATCGAGAAAGGACTGGATGTTCGCGGTTACCGAGGGCGGAAGGTTCGCAGCCTGCACAAGCTCGAACTGGCGGCGCGCGTTTTCGTCGTCCTCCGCCTCGAAATAGGCGCGGGCCAGCTCCAGCCGTACGCGCACGAGCCCCGGCTGATCGACGAGGATGCGCCGGAAGCGGACGATCGCCTCCTCGGGATAGCCGAGTTCCAGCGCCGTGAGACCGTCGAGAAACACGAACTCCGTCCGCTGTACCGGGTCCTGCGGCTCAGGCACCCGGGCGAGAAGGCGCCGCGCCTCGGCGGCGCGGCCCGCGTCGACGAGCGCGCGCACCTCCTCCAGCGTCTGGGCCCACGCCGGAAGCGCGGCAAGCGCCAGCAGCACGCCCGCGGCGGCCGCCGCCGCTGCGCGGAAAACCAGGCGGATGCATCCGCGGACACGACTCGGCAAACCCATCATGGCCCCTGCATATCCGAAAGGCGCGAGGTTAGAAACGGCCTCGCGCGCCTTCGGGGGTCAGGCGGCGCGGACGCGGGCGATGAAGCCCGAAACCTCGGTACGCAGCGCCTCCGACGACCGGCCGAGTTCGCCCGCGGCCTGAAGAAGCTGCGCGGCTGCGTCGCTCGTCTCGCGGGCGGCTTCGGTCACCCCGGTGATGTTGACGGACACCTCCTCCGTGCCCCGCGCAGCCTCGTGGACGTTGCGCGCGATCTCCTGCGTCGCGATGCCCTGTTCCTCCACCGCCGCCGAGATCGAGGTGGCGATCTCGTTCACCTCCGCGATGGTGCGCGCGATGTGCGTGATCGCGTCGACCGCGCCGCCGGTCGCGCTCTGGATCGCGGCGATCTGGGCGCCGATCTCCTCGGTGGCCTTCGCGGTCTGGTTGGCAAGCGTCTTGACCTCCGCGGCAACGACGGCGAAGCCCCTGCCCGCCTCGCCCGCGCGCGCCGCCTCGATGGTGGCGTTGAGGGCGAGCAGGTTGGTCCGGCTCGCGATCTCGGTGATCAGGTCGACCACCTCGCCGATCTTCTCGGCCGCCTCGTTGAGGCCGAGGACGGTGGTGTTGGTGTCGGTCGCCTGCGCGGTCGCCCGGGTCGCGACCGAGTTGGACTGCGTCACCTGGCGGCTGATCTCGCCCAGCGAACTTGCCAGCTGCTCGGCCGCGGCGGCCACCGTCTGCACATTGGCGGAAGCCTGCTCCGACGCGGTCGCCACGTTCGTCGCGCGTCCGTTCGTCCGGTCGACGTTGTGGGCCAGCGATTCCGCCAGTGCCTGGAATTGCATCGCCGCCGTGGCCACGGTGTCGACGACGCCGGAGACCGTCTGCTCCATCTGGTCGGCCAACGCGCCAAGCTCCGCCTTGCGGGCCGCCTCCGCGCGCCGCTTGATGTCCTCGCGCTCCGCCGCCAGCCGCTGCACCTCGCGCGCGTTGTCGCGGAAGACGGCGACCGCGCGGGCCATCGCGCCGATTTCGTCGGAACGGTCGAGGCCCGGAATCGGCCGGTCGAGGTCGCCCCCGGCCAGCCGTCCCATGGCGCGCGTGATCTGGGCCAGGGGGCCGATCACCCGGCGCGAGACGAACCAGATCGACAGGATGGCCGCCACCACGCCGATCAGCACGATGCTGGAATCCCGCACCAGCGACCATGTCGCGCGGTCGGCGACCGATTGCGCATAGGCAAGCGTCTGCGCCGTCACCGCGGTCTGCACCTCCTGCAGGGCGGCGATGGCGGCTGCCGACTCTGCGAACCAGGTGTCGATCCCGACCGGGTAGGAGGGTGCGGCAACCTCACCCGCCGCCGCGGCGCGCGCGGCCTCGTAGACCTGCTGGCGCAGGGCGTCGAAGCGCTCGAAATACCGGGTGTCGGCGGCCGCGATGGCCCGCGATACCGCCTGGGTGCCGTGGGTCCGGGCGATCCGGTTCATGGTGTCGCGCGCGGCGGTGATGCGGCCGCGCAATTCGCCGAGGTAACGGTTGTCGGCGGCGTCGAGCGGGGCGCCGGACGCGATCCGCGCGCCCAGGCGGCCACGCTCGCGTCCTGCCAGATTCTCCAGTTCGAACACCGCCTGCTTGAGCGCAAAGAGGTCGGCGGCGCGCGGGTCGCTCTCGCCACCCGCGGCGACGGCACCCTTCACCGCGCCGATCGCGTCGATCATCCTGTTGGCCGCCTCGACCCACCCGCCGGCGAGATCGGGCGCCGCGCCGCCGCCGCGCGCGGTCATGTCGTCAGCCGGGCCGCGCAACCTGCGCAAGTCGTCGAGCGCCACCTCGAGTTGCCCAAGAAGCGCGGGGACCTCGCCGCCGATGCCCAGGACGACGACCGCACGGCGGGCAGACTGAAGGGCTGCGGCCCCCTCGCTGCGCGCGTCGCCGATGGCCTCGCGCAGGCCGGCAGGCATGGCGCGGGGCCGCGCCAGCGCGACTTCCGTCAGGTCGCGCTCGCGCGCGAAGGCGGATGCCGCCTGGGTCAGCGTGTCGAAGGCGGCGTTGGTCTGGGCGATCTCGATCGCCGTGCCGCGCGCCACCGTGGCCTCGCGCAGGTTCAGCCACGCCATGGCGATCATCGGCAGCGCGAGAAGCGCGATCACGAGATAGAGCGTGCGTTGCACCGAATGCGCGGTGCCCGAAAGGCGCGCCAGGTCGCGCAGCGATACCTCCGCGGCCGGGTCGTCGGAGGCAGCCCGCCTGGCCGCGGCGCCGGCGGCCTCGTCCTCGCCCAACGCCTCGCGCATGCGGTTCACGGCAGCCGTGATCCGCTCGTCGCCCGGTTGTCCGGTGTCGGCGCTGGTCATCTGCGCATCCCCTTCAGCCCTCGCACGGCAAGACTTTGCGGCTCAAGGCTAGCGGGCGCGTGGTTAACACCCCGTCAAGACCGCGGCGCGCGCGGAGGCGATTTGGCCTTTCCCCGGACGCGGCGCCTGCCTATGTGTGGAGCGATGCAGAACCCTTTTCCCGCCCCTGCCGGGCCCCGCCGGCGCGAGCCGATCTTCAACGTTCCGGGCGCCCTTCTGGCGCTGATCGCCACCTTGGCGGTGCTGCACGGGCTGCGCACGCTCATGCCGGTCCGCATGGAGGTGGAGGCGCTCTACGCCCTCGGCTTCGTTCCGGCCCGCTACGGCCTCGCTGCGCCGGAAATGGGTATCGGGTCGCTTCTCGACGCCGGCGCCATCACGGCGACGGCGAATTTCGTGACCTACACCTTCCTCCACGGCGATCTCACCCATCTCGCGCTGAACTGTCTGTGGCTCGCGGCCTTCGGCGCGCCGGTGATCCGGCGGCTCGGCACCGACAGGTTTCTCGCGCTCTATTTTCTCTGCGGGGCGGCGGGGGCCGGACTGCACCTGCTGCTGCACGCAGCCTCGGTCGCGCCGCTGATCGGGGCTTCGGCCTCCATCTCCGGTATGATGGGCGCGGCGGCACGATTCGCGCTGGCGCCGGCTCCCCTGGGCTACCCGCGGGAACGCCTGCCGCTGCGGCGACTGACGGACAGCCGCGTTCTGGTGTTCGTCGGTCTTTGGTTCGGTCTGAACTGGCTGTTCGGGACCGGCGCGGCCAGCGTTGTGGGCGGTGGCGCCATCGCCTGGGAGGCGCACATCGGCGGCTTTGTGGCGGGTCTGCTGCTGATGCCCCTTTTCGACCGGGCCCGTTAAGATTTAGTATACCATAGGTAGAGTGTTGCGCACGCATGTCCCGCCGAAGGTGAAGCCATGAGCAGATACGTCGATACCTCACGGTCCACGCCCCCGCGGCACGTCCGCCGCGACGGGGCCTCGCGCGGACGCAGGGGCGTGCAGACGGCAGGCGTCGCGCTGCTGGTGGGGGCGGCCAGCGTGGTCGGCGTCGCCGCGGGCGTGAAGTACCTGCGCACTCACGACGTGCCGGAAGCGCTGCAGTTGTCCGCGCTCGTCATTCCGCCGCGGGAGCCTGTGCAGGCGGTCGAGCGGACGCCGGAGGGCAGGCCCGGCCCCGACGCGGCCGACCTGATGGCCCGCGGACAGACGGCAGAAAGCCGGAGCGAGCACGATGTCGCGTTCGCCGCGTACGAGGCTGCGGCCCGGCGCCCGGCGGACGAGGCGCCGCCCGTCTCCGATCGTCTCGAAGCGCTTGCCCGCGCGGCGCGCGCGATCGACCGGCCCGGGATCGCGGCAGACTCGCTGAGAACCGCCCTGTTCCGCCTGGAGGAGGCGCGCACGCCGGCGACCGACCCGGCGATGCACCAGGCACAGCGCGCACGGCTGCTCGCAGCCCTGGCGGAGGCTGCGCTCGCCAACGGCGATGTGGGGCTCGCCGCGAGAACCGCGGCGGAGGCGGACGCGGCCGCCGATGCCGCGGCCGAAGCCGGTGCCCCGATGACCGGCCTTTTCCCCGTCCGGGCGCGCGCCCTCGCCGTGCAGCAGCAGGCCGAGGGGGTGCGCGGCGACATCGATGCCGCCGTCAGGGCGGGAGAGCGCGCGCTCGAGATCGTCAAGCGCCAGTCCGGCGAACGCAGCCCTGAAGCAGCCAGGCGGATGGAGGATCTGGCCCGTCTCTATGCCCGCATGGGACGGACCGAGGAGGCGCTCGAACTTCACGGCGCGTCACTCTCCATCGCGGAGGAGGATCCCGGGCTCGACCGGGAGGCGCTCGTGGCGGGATACAACAATCTTGCGGAGGCGTACCGGGCCGCCCAGCAGTTGGACAAGGCGCGCCCCCACTACCGCCGCGCCATCGAGATCGCGCAGGAGGGGCCGGCCACGGCCGGTGGCGCGGCCGTGCCGATGAACAACCTCGCGCTGCTGGAACTGGCGGCGGGAAACCGGGAGGCCGCGGAGACGCTGTTCCTCGACGCACTGGCGCTGGCGCAGGAGACGCTGGGCGCGGAGCACGAGACCACGCTGCGGGTGCAGGAAAACGCCGTGAACTTCTACAAGCGCATCGGCCGCTGGGACATGGCGCGATCGCTGGAGCGGACGCCCCCGGGCGGCTGACACGGAAACGCCGTTCAGACACGCGAAATGCGTCCACAGGCGCCCTGTGGATAACGTGCATAACGTGCCGCTGCCAAGGGCCTGCGGCACTGGATCTCGCCTGAGCTGGATGGCCCCCCTGACCGGTCGCGACAGTATCGCGCCCGACCTCGCAGGGGCAAGCGGGAACGTTTCGTGATTCTGCTCCATCGCCAAGGCAAGACCCCGTTGCCTACAACATCTGACGCATTCTCCCCCATTTACCCACAAGATATCGGGCCATCGCATGGGCACCTGCCCTCGCTTGGCCTTGGCTGCGGCGGCGGAACCGCATAGCATCCGGCGAACGACAAGGTGCCAGCCGGAGACGATGCAGGTGACGGCGACAACGACCGGTGAGGATGCGGCGCTGACCGCCGCCATGGAGATGCAGGGCATCCTGCCGTCGCAGGCCCTGCGCGCCTTCATCGCGGCGGGTCATGTCACCGCGTTCGGCGACCGGCGGGTGGAGGCGTCGCAGGTTCAGCCCGCCTCCCTCGACCTGCGCCTCGGGCGCCTCGCCTATCGCGTGCCGGCGTCCTTCCTGCCGGGCGCACGCGCGACGGTGGAGGGGCGGCTCGACGATCTGCAGATGCACGCGCTCGACCTGACCGATGGCGCGGTTCTGGAACGTGGCTGCGTCTACATCGTGCCGCTGATCGAAGGCTTGCGGCTCCCCGCGGGCGTGAGCGCCCGGGCCAATCCGAAGTCGTCCACGGGGCGGCTCGACGTCTTCGCGCGCGTCATTACCGATGGGGCCCAGGCCTTCGACGATGTGCCCGACGGCTATAGCGGCCCGCTCTATGCCGAGATCAGCCCACGGACCTTCTCGATCCGCGTCCGGACCGGAACGCGTCTCGTCCAGATCCGCCTGCGCAACGGCCCCGCCCGCGACACGGACGAGGCGGTCCGCGCCCTCAACGCCCACGACCCGCTCCTCGGCGGGGTCGAGGCCGAGCGTTTGGCGGGCGACATCCGCGGCGGCCTGCCGTTCACCGTCGACGTTCAGGGCGAGGCTTCGGGGTCCGGCGCCCTGGCCGCCCGGTCCGGGATGCCGCCGATCGTCGGCTGGCGCGCGCGCAAGCACGCGGGCCTGATCGATATCGAGCGGGTGGACCACTACGAGCCTCTCGACTTCTGGGAGCCGGTTTTCGCCCGCAAGGGCGGCGGTGTCGTGCTCGACCCCGACGACTTCTACATTCTCGCGACGCGCGAGTCGGTCGCCGTCCCGCCGACCCACGCGGCCGAGATGCTCGCCTATGACACGAGCGTCGGGGAGTTCCGCGTGCACTATGCCGGGTTCTTCGATCCCGGCTTCGGATACGCCTCCGCCGGCGGGGCCGGCAGCCGCGCGGTGCTCGAGGTGCGCACGCACGAGGTGCCCTTCCTCATCGACGACGGACAGATCGTCGGACGCCTCGTGTTCGAGCGTATGGCCGAGGTCCCCGACCTGCTCTACGGCCGCGACATCAAGTCGAACTACCAGGGACAGGCGCTGGCGCTCTCCAAGCAGTTCCGCCGGTAACCATAGGTTGCGGCAGCGCGGAACGCGATCAATGCTTGCATATGCTTGATTTCACTTCGATGTTCACGAAATCTTTAGATAGCAGGGCGATGCTGACGGTGCCGACGCGCTCCCTGACGCGACGGTCCGTTGCGTAGCTCACGTGCTTCAGGGTGACCCGAGTATGCTTCGTGTCTCGGCGCTCCTGCTTGCGTATCTGGCAGGGGCGCTTTTTTTGTCCCGGACGCGGGATTGCGCGATGGCGCCGGTGCGGATTGGCAAACATCTTGCTTCGGATGCCGTCAACCGGGACTTCCTCCCGGCCCAGAGCAGCGGAGATTGTCGCGTATGTTTGACCATGACCGCATGAAACGATCCAAGCGGCGCGTTCGCGTCTCGGTTGAGCGCGGAGACAAGGGAACGGTCGAGGCGATCCTGTTCCTCGCCCAGGACGAGCGCCTGATCGACGTCCTCAACGACGAGCGCGCCTTCCTGCCCGTCGAGACCCTTCTCGGCAAGCTGTTGCTGGTGCCGAAGCGCGAGATCACCGAGGTCACCCCGATCGACCGGGAGGGCAAGCCGGTGGGCATGACGTCCGATCCCTACAGGATCCTCGGGCTGGCGCCGGAGAGCACGAGCGAGGAGGTGCGCAGCGCCTACATGACGCGGATCAAGGCCATGCATCCCGACCGCGTGCGCGCGGCGGGGCTGTGCGAGGAACTGGTCCAGTATGCGACCGAGCAATCGCAGCTCATCACCGCCGCCTATCAGGAGATCAGCAGCGCGCGCGAGCGGCGCGCCCGCGCCGACGCCCCCGCCACCTGACCCCGCGCGGAGGGCACGGCCATGCGTTCCGACCCCGCCAGCCCGCAGCTGCGCCTGCGCACGCGCGTGCGCGTCACCGCCGCACTGACAGAAGGGCACATGCTCGACGGCTTCCTGTTCCTCGGGGAACGCGAGCGCCTGGTCGACCTGATGAACGACGCCCGGCGCTTCCTGCCGTTCGAGACGATCACGGGAGAGTTCGTCCTGATCGCCAAGGACGAGATCCGCGCCGTGCGCCCCGCCGAGGGCGGCGGGGCGGCGCACGCGATCTATGTCGGCGATCCCTATACCGTGCTGGGCGTCCATCGCGGCGACAGCGACGAGGCGATCAAGCAGGCCTATTACGCGCTGCTGCGCCAGCTGCACCCGCAACAGGCGGAGGCATCGGGCCTGCACCCCGCCCTCGTCGATTGCGCGGGCGCGCTGACCCGGCGCGTGATCGAGGCCTACGACTACATCCTGCGCAGCAGGAAGCGCGGCCGCTGACGCCGCCGCTCAGCGCCGCCGCAGCCGCGCCAGGCGCGCTTCGCGGTGCGCGATGTAGAGTGTCGCGGCGACGATCATCGCCGCCCCGGCATAGGTCCAGACGCCCGGCACCTCGTCGAACAGGATCCAGCCGAGGGCGATCGCCAGCAGCAGCTTGGAATAGTCGAAGGGCGCAAGGAAGCTCGCCTCAGCCGTCCGGAACGCCTTGATGACCATCCATTGGAAGACGATGGCGGATACGCCGACGCCGACCAGCATCAGCCATTGCTCGGGCGTGAAGGGCCGCAGCTCCGGCACCGCCCACGGCGCCGCGATCGCAACGGATCCGGCCATGAACCAGGTCAGCATGCTGAGCTGGCTCTCCGCCTCCGGAAAGAACTTGAGCAACGTGACCGAGCAGCCGATGGCAAATGCCATCGCCAGCATTCCCATGACCGGCAGCAGCGGCAGCGCCGTCAGGTTGGCGCCCGGCCGCAGGATGACGAGCACGCCGAGAAAGCCGACGACCGTCGCCCCCCAGCGGCGCCAGCCGACCCGCTCCCGCAGGATGGTCGCGGCAAGCACGACCGTGAACAGCGGCGCGGTGAAGCTGATCGCCGTGACCTCCGCCAGCGGCAGCTTGGTGATCGCGTAATAGCCGAGCAGCATGCCAGACGCGCCGATCCCCACGCGCAGCGCATGAATGTGCGCATGGCGGGTGCGCAACTGCCGCAGCCCGCCGAAGCGCATCAGGAGCGGCACGATCAGAACGAGGCCGATCGCGCCGCGCATGAAGCCGGTCAGCACCGCCGGCACGCCGCTGTCCCCGAGCATCCGGACCAGCACGGAGATCAGCGTGAAGCCCATGACGGCCGCGATCATCCAGAGTGCGCCCTGAAGATTCAACGGCAGCGCCGCCAGCCGGCGGCGCACGGATGACCGCGTTGCATGGGTTTCGCGTGACGACATGAACGTCTCCATACAGGAGCGCGGCGGAAAATGGCACGGGGAAAGCGCGGCATGCGCGAGATGCGTCCGCGTCCTTGCGCCGCGCCACGGGCATTGCCAGATGGTGGGGCTTTCGTGCTAGACGGACGCGGCCCGCGGCACAGGACTTGTATGTCAGGACCGGCCGGAAGGCCTCTGGTCCCGAAACGGAACGTGGATGAAACGCACCGAACGCCCCGCAACGCCCGCCAAGGCCCGCGACTCCGCACAGGACCGCGCACAGTCCGGGCGTGCCGTGCTGAAGGAGGCGCTGGCGCACCGGGAGGCTGGCCGGCGGCTCGAGGCCGAGCGATGCTTCCGCCGGGCCGCGGACATCGCGCCGCGCGACGAGTGGGTGTGGGCGCTATACGGCGCCTTCCTGCAGGAGATTGCCGGCCGGCCGGACGATGCGCACGCCGCCTACAGCCGCGCGCTGGCCATCGACCCGGAATTCGAGTGGGTGCGCGACCGGCTGGAAATGCTGATCTCCGGCGACATGCCCGACGAGGGCGCCGACCTGGAAGACGAGGAAGAGCATGGCACGCGCGGCCTGACCGATCCGGCCAGCCCTCCGCGCCGTGCGTCCGCCGCCGATGCCGGCCTCGACGAAGCCCGCTTCGCCACCTTCCCCGCGTCGGAGCGCGCCGCCGACGCCCGCCGCCTGGAACAGGCCGGGCGCCACGAGGACGCGCGCGACGCCTGGCGCGAGGTGGTCGAACTCGAACCCGACAATGTGACCGCCCTGTGCGATCTCGCGAACCTCTGCCTCTACCCGCTCGACCACCCGGACGAGGCGCTGGACGCGGCCGAGCACGCGCTGGAACTGGACGACACCTGCGCGGAGGCGCACGCCCTCTATGGCCGCGCGTTGTGGCGCGTGGGCGGGGACGCGCAGGCCGCGCTGGCGGCGATCGAACGCGCCATCGCCCTCGACGGCAGCGACTGCAACGCACACGCCTGGCGCGGCCAGATCCTGCACGAATCCCTCGACGAGGGGCAGGCGGCGGAAGCAGCCTACCTGCGCGCGCTCGACCTTGCGCCCGACTTCTCCTGGGTGCGCGAGCAGCTCGCCCTGCTCTACAAGATGCAGCTCGGCCGTCCGCAGGACGCAGCGCGCCTGTTCCGTGCTCTCCTGCGCGAGCATCCCGACGACACGTGGGCGGCGTTCGAGCTGGCGGAGGTGCTGCATCACCCGCTCGGCCTGCCGTCCGAGGCCGAACGCCTGTACCGCCGGGTCGCCGCCGCCAACCCCGACGCGGCCTTGCCGCTGGTTCGCCTTGCGGAACTGCTGACGCAGGCGGAGGGGCATGAGGCCGAGGCCGAAGCCCTGCTGACCCGCGCCATCGCGCTCGAACCGCGCAACCGCGAGGCGCTGCTGCAATTGGCGGAGCTTCTGGCCGGAACCGAGGGCCGGAGTGCGGACGCCGAACGGCTATTGCGCCGTCACCTGGCGCACACGCCGCGCGATGCCGATGCGCGCCTGCTCCTCGCCGACGTGATCGGAACCCGCTCGGGACGCCTGGCGGAGGCCGAGGCGCTCTACCGCGAAGTGCTGAAGCGGGAGCCGCGCAACGCCCACGCCTGGCGGCGCTTCGGGCACTTCTGGCTGGATCGCGCCGGCGACACGGACGCAGCGGAGGCCGCATTCCTGACCGCGCGCTCTCTCGATCCCGAAGACGCTCCCATCGAGCCCGCGGACGAACGCCAGCCCCACGCGACGCCGGAGCAAGCTGCCCCGGCAGGGACCGGCCGCCCGGGACCGGCCCAGATGCAGGAACGCACCGCGGAGCCTGTGGACCCGCCTGTGCGCCGCGTACGGACCCGCACCGCGCGCGAGCCGATGACCGGCGGCGCGCTCGTCCGTTTCCTCGACCGGCACGCCATCTCGCTCCTGCTGCTCGGCGTGGTCATACTGGTCGTCGCGGTCAACGCCGCGCGGATCCTGGGGGATTGAGGCAGGCCGCATGACCGATCACCTGATCGTCGGCGGCGGGGTTGCCGGCCTCGGCCTTGCGCTCAGGCTGCTGCAGAAGGGCGTGGCCGTCCGCGTGCTCGAACGCGACCGGACCGGACGGGCGGCAAGCTGGGCCGCGGCGGGGTACCTGCCGCCGACCGTCGGCACCGATCCCCTTGCCCGCCTGCACGGCGATTGCGTCGCGGCCTGGCCCGCGTTCGCGCGCGAACTCGAGGCGCTTTCAGGACAATCTCTGGACTTCCACGACGCGGGCGCGCTGACGGTCGCCGTGCCGGAAACGCTGGCTGCCGCGCGCGCGCTCTACGAGGCGCAGGCAGCCCTGGGCTGGCCAATCGCCTGGCTCGACGGGGAGGAGGCGCGCGCGCTCGAACCCGCGCTCGGACCGGACGTGGTGGGTGCGATCCACAACCCCACCGTCTGCTGGGTCGATCCGCGCAAGGTGTCCTCGGCGCTTGATCGGGCCGTGCGCAAGCTGGGCGGCAGGATCGTGGAAGGCACGCGGGTCGCCCGCGTGACAGTCGAGGCGGGGCGCGTCGCGGGCGTCGTCCTGGGCGACGGCACGCCGATCCGGGCAGAGGCCGTCACCGTCGCGGCGGGTGCGTGGGCCGGCACGCTGGGCGGGCTGGACGGCGCGAACGTGCCGCCGATGCGCCCCGTGCGCGGCCAGATGGCAGCGGTCGCGGACGATCCCGCCTCCCCCCTCGTCCGCCGCCTGATCCGGCGCATCGGGCGCGGTGCGATCACGCCGCGCGGCGACGGGCGCCTCGTCATCGGCACGACGGTCGAGGACGCAGGCTTCGCGGTCGAGACGCACGAGGACGACATCGCCCGCTTCATGGCGGAGGCCGTGCGCATCCTGCCCGCGCTGAAGGACCGACCGCCGATCGAGACATGGGCGGGCCTGCGCCCCTACGCGCAAGACGGGCTTCCCGTGCTCGGTCCCGACGGGCGCGTCGAAAGGCTTTCCTGGTGCGCAGGCTATGCCGCCGACGGCATCGTCTGCACCTCGCGGGTGCCCGCGCTGGTCGCGGACGCACTGACGGGGGGCGAGGCCATCGACCCGGCGTTCCGGGCGGGCCGCGCCTTCACCGGCCGCCTGCACGCACCCCAGTTCGAGTAGCCTCAGCCGCCGAGCGCCTTGTCCGCGGGCACGTAGTCGTAGCCCAGCGCCTCGGCGACCGCCTCATAGGTCACCATGCCCTTGTGGACGTTGAGACCCGCCTTCAGGTGCGGATTGCCGCGCAGCGCGTCGAGGCCCTTCGCCGCGAGCGACAGGCCGAACGGCAGCGTCGCATTGCCGAGCGCATAGCTCGACGTCAGCGGCACCGCGCCGGGCATGTTCGCCACGCAGTAATGCACCACGCCGTCGACGATGAAGGTGGGTTGATGGTGCGTCGTGGGCTTCGACGTCTCGAAGCAGCCGCCCTGGTCGATCGCCACGTCGACGAGCACCGCGCCGTCCTTCATGCCCGGCAGCATGTCGCGGGTGACGAGTTTCGGCGCGCTGGCCCCCGGGATGAGCACCGCGCCGATCACGGCGTCGGCGGCCATCACCTCTTCCTCGATCGACTCCGCCGTGGAGAAACGCGTCCGCACGAGGCTGGAGAACATC
>JAJLJT010000195.1:0-4999 GCA_033844555.1 Alphaproteobacteria bacterium
GTTGGGGTCCATGCCGCAGGCCAGCATGTGGCCGTGGTCGCGGTAGCCGGTGATGACCTGGTCGCCCTCCTTCAGCACGGACTGCATGCCGACGACGACCGCTTCCTGGCCGATATACAGGTGGCAGAAACCGCCGATCAGCCCCATTCCGTAGAGCTGTCCCGCCTTCTCCTCGAACCGGCGGATCAGGAGCATGTCTTCGTAGTACTTGAGCAGGTCGGCCTTGCCCGGCGTCTTGGCCGAGGACGACCGCGTGCGGGTGGTTTTCGCACCACCGGATGCCGCTTTGCCCGACTTCGACTGCGAGGTCGCCATGCGTCCCTTCCCCCTGTTGGTCTGTTCTACAACTGCCTTGCATAAGCTATGTCCGGGCGCCGCGTAAAGCGAGGCCTACGACGAAAGTCTTATGCCGGTTATGCAATCTATTCCGCTGAGCCGCCGCGAAGAATGATCACGTCGTTCGGGTTCGCAAGCCCCAGCCGCCTGTGCACCTGCTCCTCCAGAAGGTCCGGATCGATCGGATTGTTGCCCGACCCCATCAGCTGGATTCTCCGCTCGATGGCCTCGCGCTCGTCACGTGCCAGCGCCAGTTCCTGTTCGAGGTGCGCGACCTGGTACTGGAGACGCAGATAGGCGATCAGCCCCCGCTCCCCCTCAAGCCCGTGGTAGACGAAATAGGCAAGGATCGCGAACAGCACGATGGGCCAGATTGCCCAGCCCGTCCTGCCCCGGATTTCCGCCAATACCGCCATGAATTCAAGTGACCATACCGGGGAGATTCCCGCAAGCGGCCCCGCGCCCGCCCCGACGGGCTGCGGGGCGCCTCTGCCGGCGTCCGCGCCTCAGACGCGCAGGGCCTTGCGGCCCGGATACTCCGCCACCGGACCCAGTTCGTCCTCGATCCGGATGAGCTGGTTGTATTTCGCAAGCCGGTCGGAGCGGGCCAGAGAACCGGTCTTGATCTGCCCGCAATTGGTCGCGACCGCGAGGTCGGCGATGGTCGCGTCCTCGGTCTCGCCGGAGCGGTGCGACATGACAGCCCGGTAGCCCGCCCGGTGCGCCATCTCCACGGCCTCCAGCGTTTCGGTCAGCGTGCCGATCTGGTTCACCTTCACGAGGATCGCGTTGCCCACGCCGCGCGCGATGCCGTCGGCGAGGCGCGCCGGGTTCGTCACGAACAGGTCGTCGCCGACGAGCTGGCACTTGCCCCCGATGGCCTGCGTCAGCGCGGCCCAGCCGTCCCAGTCGTCCTCGGCCATGCCGTCCTCGATGGAGACGATGGGATAGCGGCCCACGAGCGCCTCCCAGTAGCGCACCATCTCCTCCGGCTTCAGGGTCTTGCCCTCGCCGTCGAGCCGGTAGGCGCCGTCCCTGAAAAACTCGGTCGAGGCGGCGTCGAGCGCGAGCACGATGTCCTCGCCCGCCTTGTAGCCCGCCTTCTCGATGGCCTTCATCACGAACTCGATCGCTTCGTCGGTGGAGCCGATGTTGGGCGCAAAGCCGCCCTCGTCGCCGACGTTCGTGTTGTGGCCTGCCGCCTTCAGCGAGGCCTTGAGCGCGTGGAAAACCTCCGCCCCCATCTGCACGGCATCGGCGAGCGAGCCCGCGGCAACCGGCATGATCATGAATTCCTGGATGTCGATGGGATTGTCGGCGTGCGCGCCGCCATTGAGGATGTTCATCATCGGCACGGGCAGCACGCGCGCCTGCGCCCCGCCGACGTAGCGGTAGAGCGGCAGCCCGCTCGCTTCCGCCGCCGCCTTCGCCACCGCCATGGAAACGCCGAGGATCGCGTTCGCGCCCAGGCGCGACTTGTTCGGCGTACCGTCCAGTTCGATCATCAGGCGGTCGATATGGACCTGGTCTTCCGCGTCGAGACCGGAAATCGCCTCGAAGATCTCGCCATTGGCGGCGTCGACCGCGCCTTGCACGCCCTTGCCGTTGTAGGCCTCGCCGCCGTCGCGCAGTTCCACCGCCTCGTGCGCGCCCGTCGAGGCGCCCGACGGGACCGCCGCGCGTCCGAACGAGCCGTCCTCCAGCGTCACATCGACCTCGACCGTGGGGTTGCCCCGGCTGTCGAGAATCTGGCGGGCGTGGATGTCGACGATGGCGGTCATGGCGCGCGTCTCCTGTCGGATGATTCCGGGATCAAAACCTCGCGCGCTTCATAGGGCAGGACGCCGCGCGGGAAAAGCCCCCGCGGGCCGGACCGCCATCATGCCGGCGGGTCAGAGCGACTTGGCCAGCCGGTCGAAGGCGGTGAGTTGCGCCAGCATCGCGTCCATCTGGTCGAGCGGCACCATGTTCGGCCCGTCGGATGGGGCCGTGTCCGGCTCCTGGTGCGTCTCCATGAAGACCGCCGCCACGCCGATCGAGACCGCCGCGCGGGCGAGCGTGCCGACGAAGCGCCGGTCGCCGCCGGAGGTCGCGCCCTGCCCGCCCGGCTGCTGCACCGAATGGGTCGCATCGAATACCACCGGGCAGGCGCACTGTTCCCGCATGATCGGCAGCGCGCGCATGTCGGAAACGAGCGTGTTGTAGCCGAAGGACACGCCCCGCTCGCACGCCATCACGTTGGGATTGCCCGCGTCGCGGACCTTGGCGACGACGTTCTTCATGTCCCAGGGAGCGAGGAACTGGCCCTTCTTGACGTTCACGGCCTTTCCCGTTTTCGCCGCAGCGACAAGAAGATCCGTCTGCCGGCAGAGGAAGGCCGGAATCTGCAGCACGTCGACGACCGCGCCCGCGATGGCGCATTGCTCCTCGGTATGGACATCGGTCAGCACCGGCATGCCGGTTTCCTTGCGCACCTCCTCGAAGATCGGCAACGCAAGCTCCAGCCCGATGCCGCGGGCGGAATTGGCGCTGGTCCGGTTCGCCTTGTCGAAGGAGGACTTGTAGACGATGCCGACGCCATGCTTGTCGCCCAGCTTGCGCAGCGCATCGGCCATGAACAGCGCATGGTCGCGGCTTTCCATGGCGCATGGCCCGGCGATGATCGCGAGCGGCAGATCGTTGCCGATCTCGATATCGCCTACGCGGACGGTGCTGGCTGCGGTTTGTGCGGTCATGTCGTCGGTCCCTTCGGGCGAGTCGCATCCGGATCGCTGATCCGTCACGAGGGGCATGTAAGCCGTCCGGCCTGTCAAGGGAAGCCGTGTCGCTTCCGCGCCTTCGCGTGCCCGCTTAAGCGCCGGTTAAACATGCCCGGGGCAGACTGCCGTCGGGAGGCATGTGGGTCCGCACGCGGGGCACCCCCGCGCGTCCTCCCGGCTGGATCAACAGGACGGTCAGGCAGAGATGACGGACACACGCGAGCGCGCCGGAAAGGGCGTTGGCACCCTGCTCCGGATCGGGCTTCCGGTGGCGGCGCTGGCCGCGGCAGGAGCCGCGGCGATTGTCTTGCCGCCGCTCATCGTCCCGGTCCCCGCCCCCATCCTGCTCGTCACCCTGGCGCTTGCCGTCGGCGGGGGATACCTGCTGCGCCCCCGCGCCGTGCCGGAAGAGGCGGCAGGTCCCGCCCCCGCCCCGGCGAGCCGCATCGACCGCCTGGCGAGCGCGGCCCGGGCCCTCTCCGAGGGGCATCTGGACGTCCGCCTGCCGAAGGGAGGCAACGACACCGCCAGCGTCATCGCGGAGGCGCTCGACACGCTCGCCCAGGCCATCCGGGCAGAGCAGGCAACCCGCGATCACCTCGCCAACATCGTCGATCATCTCGATGTGGCCGTTCTGCTTCTGGAACCCGACGGGCGCGTGCGGCAGGTCAACAGCGCCGCCCTCTCGCTGTTCGAGCGGGACGTGGAGACGGTCCTCGGCGGCTCGATCTTCGGCCTCCTCGACGGCGAGGCCGACACGGGCGGCGCGACGGAGGTAACCGAGAGGCTGGGCGAACGCGCGACCGTGGTGCGTCCCAGCGGCGACCTCGTGCCGGTAACGGCCCACGCCGTCGCGATCGACGGACCCGACGGGCGCGAGATCGTCTGCGCCCTTCGCAATATCGCGGCAGAAACGGCGCGCCTCGACGCGATAGAGGCCGCTCACGGCGAACTGGAAGCGCTGCAGCGCATGAAAGCGCAGTTTCTCGACAACATGAGCCACGAACTGCGCACACCGCTGAACGCGGTCATCGGTCTGTCGGAAATGTTCGTGAACCAGATCTTCGGGCCGCTGGGTAACGAGAAGTACGTCACGTACGCCGCCAAGATCAACGAGAGCGGGGCCCACCTCCTCTCGCTGCTGAACGACATCCTCCAGATCGCCAAGATCGACGGCGGGTCGGAAACGCTGGTGATCGAGGAGGTCTCCCCCATGGAGCTCGCCCACTCCGCCGTCGCATTGGTGGAGGACCGCGCGTGGGAGAAGGGCGTCGCGCTCGGCTTCATGCACGACGAGGTGCTGCCCGAAACGATCGAGGCGGATGTTGCGGCCGCCAAGACGATGCTGGTCCATCTCCTGAAGAACGCGGTACAGCATACGCCTTCGGGCGGCGCCGCCACCGTCATGGTCGAGGCCGATGACACGCACGTGACCTTCGTCGTTGAGGACATGGGGCAAGGCATGCCGAAGGATGTCATCGAGGATGCGCTGACCCCGTTCCGCCAGGTCAATGCCGGTCACAACCGCCGCGCCAAGGATGGCGCCGGCCTGGGGCTTCCGCTGGCCAAGCGCATCGCGGAGCTTCACGGCGGGAGCTTCGGGATCGAGAGCGAGCCCGAGCAGTTCACGCGCGTCCGTGTTCGCCTTCCCGTCGCGCGGCCGAAACAGAGATCGCAGGCGCAGGCCGCCTGAGGCGGCTGCGTTCGGCGGCGATCTCCCCCCGCGCCTGCGCCGTGATCTGAACCGCCCCCCAGACGAACAGCCCCGCCATGCCAGCGGCGACCAGCAGGTCCGGCCAGGCGGTGCCCGTACCGAAGACGCCGGCAGCGGCCAGCAGGACCGCGACATTGCCGATCGCATCGTTGCGCGAGCAGAGCCAGACCGAGCGCAGGTTGGCGTCCCC
>JAJLJT010000196.1:0-7809 GCA_033844555.1 Alphaproteobacteria bacterium
TCACGGCCTGCGTCCCGCGCAGCGGCGGCAATCCGGTCGCGAATGCCGGCGAGGCGGGCTTCGGGCGTGTCGGGACAGGGCGTGTCGGGCGTGGACATGGGCAGGGCTACCGGTATGGCGGATAACAGGGCAGGCACGCTACCAAGCCGCATACCTGCCGGTAAAGCGCGTACGCTTCAGGTGTTGATGACCGACCCGGTGCGCCTGCCCGATGCCCGGCCCTACCTTTCGGCGCTACCGCCCGGCTCGCTGGTGATCGAGCGGTCGTATGGGGAGGCGGACCGCGCCGGTCGCGTGACCCGGCTCGTCGAGGCGGCCCATGCCCGGGGCATCCGGGTGCTGGTGGCCGGGGATCCCGGCCTTGCGCGCGCGGTTCGCGCCGACGGCGTTCATCTGCCGCAAGGACTGGCCCGCAGCCTGCCCCGCGCGGCAACCGGCGGCCTCGGACTGGTGACCATGGCCGCGCACAGTGCGGACGCCATCCTTGCCGCACGGCGGTTGCAGGTCGATGCGGTATTTCTGTCGCCGGTCTTTCCGACACTCAGCCACCCCGGCGCGCCGGCCCTCGGGCTGCACAGGTTCGCGCGCCTTGCCGCAGCCTTCCCCTGCCCCGTCATCGCGCTGGGCGGCATGACCGGGCGGAGGTGGCGCCGGATCTCGCCCCTGCCTGGCGTCATTGGCTGGGCCGGAATTGGTTTCGTGGCCGCGGACGCGTGAGCGTCAGGCCGCACCCTGCTTCGGAATGACCTTCGGCACATAGCCGAACCGGGCCATCTGTTCGCCATGATCGTCGACGATGCGCTGGACCTGCTCCGGCGTGAGCAGCTTGCGCCACTGGTCGCGCGTACCCTCGCGGAAGAAGGACTTGGCGACCGCGCTGCGCTCCTTGAAGCCCCTGGCCTTTTCCTGCTCCTTCAGCACCCGGAACGAGGAGAAGCGGATCGCCTTCTGCAGCCGCTCCTTCGACGGGTTGAGGCCGAGGAAGCGCGTCAGCTTGCCGAAGGTCTTGAGCGGCTTCTCCAGCATGTCCTCATACCGCATGATGTGCAGGCCCGGACGCTCCTCGCGCGCCCAGCTCGTCACATGGGTGGACCAGGTGGAGAGGATCTGCGGCACGTGCCGCTCGGTCAGGTCGGTATCGGCAAGCGGGTTGTTCATCATGTCGATCGCTTCGTCGACCGAGAGCCCGAAGTGATGGGTCATGGAGATCACGACATCGAGCGGATTGCGCACGATGTAGATGGCGCCTGCTGTCACGTCCATGTTGTGGATGGGGTGGCCGCCGCGCTCCCCCAGGAAATTGTGGGTCTTCACGAACACCGAATCGGGCGAGACCCGCGTGAAATCCCGGTGAACCTGCGCGCGCAGCGCCACGATCTCGTCGAGTGTCATCGATTCGAGCGGCTTCGTGGCATGCCGCTCGTACCAGCTGCGCGCACTCTCGCCGAGCGTGAACTTGTCGAGTTCGTTGACGTCCACGGGCTGCGCGGGGTTGGTCAGAAGATTGTGCAGGAAGGCGCGCGTCCACGTGTTTCCGGACTTCGGATAGGACGCCAGCCAGATGATCCCGCCCATGTGCCGCTCCCCTTGAACACGGCGCTCAACCCAGATGGGCACGTGCGCCCTGTTGTCGGGTATCGGGACCGGCAGGCGCCGTCAAGTCTGCGCGCCGATACCCGGCGCCGCCAGCAGGCCATCGGACGCAAAAGGAAAGGAGCGGACCCGAAGGTCCGCTCCCCCAATGCTGTTCAAGCCGGTGTGGCTTAGAACGACAGGCCGAGAACCAGCGCACCCACGGTGGAGTCGCCGTCCACGCCAGCAGCCGTTTCCGACTTGTAGTGCTGGAGGGCGAAGCCCGCCGTCACGCCGGCGCCGAGCTTGTAGGACAGGCCCAGTTCGTAGGCGTCGTACTCGTCGTCGCCCGCACCCGTGTCGTACTCCGACGTCAGGTAGGCCAGGCCGACGGCCCACGGACCCGTGCCGTACCAGAGGCTGGCCGACAGCGTCGTCTCGTCGTTGGTGGAGGTCCGCTCCAGGTCGCGGTAGGCAACGCCGGCCGTGAAGCCCGCGACGCCGACGCGCGCACCGGCCGACCAGCCGGTCTCGCCAGCCGCCGTGCCGTTGTTGTCGCCGGTCATGTAGCCGCCGGAGATCGCGACGTTGAAGCCGCCGAAGTCCTGCACGAAGTTCGCGCCGACCTCGAACACGTCTTCCAGGCCGTCGTCAGCCGTCAGGATGGTGTAGGAGTCAGACGTACCGCCGAGGCCCGCTGCGTCCGGCGTGTAGGACACACCGAGCTGGAAGCCACCGAAGCGCGGCGTGAAGTACGTGATCTTGTTGGCGTCCGACGTCGCCACGAGGTAGGTCGTGGACGAGTTGGCGCCGCGGATCGGGTGGTGGCGGAAGTTCGGCGTGTCGACGCCGTGGCCCGGAACGACCGACTGCGCACCGTAGTGCATCAGGTACGGAGCCGAGTTCTCGGCGCCGATCAGCACGCGGCCCCAACCGCCGTCGAGGTAGACGTAGTGCTCGTCGATCTGGTCGCCCGTGGTGTAGCCCTCGAGCTGGACCTGCATGCCGACCGTCAGGCCGTTGTCCAGCGTGGTCTTCGCATTGAAGTGAATTTCACCTTCCTGCTTGACCTGGGTCGTCCGGTACTCGGTACCGCCGGCCGCATCGTCGTGGTCACCGGCGATGAACACCGCCTGGTAGTAACCGCCGACCGACACGTCGAGCTTCGCAGCGGCAATGCCCGTGCCGGCCAGAGAGGCCGCGACGAGCGCCGTCGTTCCATAAAGAACCTTCTTCATCATTCCCTCGCACGTTCCGCAAGTTGACTTTTATGCCCATGGCGGGTGCGCACGACCCCCCTTATCGGCAGCGCAACCATAGCCAAATCACCGCCCGCACGGTCAACACTCCCGCCGGGGCGTCGTTGCAGAAACCGCGCGCTGTTGCACAACAGACACATCCGCTGGCAAGACATCGTTAAGACATCGCCCCTCCGCGCAGTTGTCGCGCGGGTGCTGAGACTCTATAAGTGCGGCTTGTTTCGGCCATCTTCGCGCGTCATTGAGGTGGCCCAGCCAGATCGACGGAGGCGACAGTGCCCGTGAGCGTGAATGACCTTCACCCGACCCCGATGCGGCGCAGCCGCACCCCGTACCGCCCGGGTGCGCGGCTGATTCGGGGCGTCGTTGCGACCGTGGCGCTCTCGGCCGTCCTGGCTGCGTGCGGCGAGAGCGAGCGGGTCTATCCCTACAAGGATCCGCTCAGGGGTCCGGTCCCCTACAGCACGAACGACCGCGCGCGCGAGGACAAGGTCTTCGGACGCGACGGCCTGAACATCTTCGGCGGCGACGAGGAACAGGCGCCGACCGGAACGGGAATCGCGGTCAATGCCTATCTCTGGCGCGCCTCTCTCGACACGCTGAGCTTCATGCCGCTCGCCAGCGCGGATCCGTTCGGCGGCGTCATCATCACCGACTGGTACGCCGCGCCGGAGGCGCAGAACGAGCGGATGAAGGCCAATGTCTTCATCCTCGACCGCCGCCTGCGGGCGGACGGCCTGCGTGTTGCACTGTTCCGCCAGGTTCGCGGCGAGAACGGCGAATGGGTCAATGCACCGGTCAGCGATGCCGCGACGAAGCGGCTTGAGGACACGATCCTGACCCGCGCGCGCCAGCTTCGCCTCGACGACGTCGGCTGAGCCGGGGCGGCGTCCGCCGCCGCCCCCGGGCGCCAGACCGGCGGGGATGCCGGCTTGCCCCTCGTCGAAGGCCCCGAAACCCTCTCCATCGTTTCAAGGACCCATCTCACGTCATGGCGACCCGTTACGACGCAAAGACCGCGGAACCGAAGTGGCAGCGCGCCTGGGAAGAGGCAGGCGTGTTCCGCGCCGTCGAAGACCGCGCACGGCCGAAGTTCTATGCGCTGGAGATGTTTCCCTACCCGTCGGGGCGCATCCACATGGGGCATGTGCGCAACTACACGATGGGCGACGTGGTGGCCCGCTACAAGCGGGCGCGCGGTTTCAACGTGCTGCATCCGATGGGCTGGGACGCCTTCGGTCTCCCCGCGGAAAATGCCGCGCGCGAGCGGGGGGTTCATCCGGCCGACTGGACCTACCGGAACATCGAGACGATGCGGGAGCAACTCAAGTCGATGGGGCTTTCCATCGACTGGAGCCGGGAGATCGCGACCTGCGACCCGTCCTATTACCGGCATCAGCAGGCGCTGTTCCTGGACATGGTGGCCGCCGGTCTTGTCGACCGCCGCGAATCGACGGTCAACTGGGATCCCGTGGACCAGACCGTGCTCGCCAACGAGCAGGTGATCGAGGGGCGCGGCTGGCGATCCGGCGCGCTCGTGGAGAAGCGCAAGCTCGCGCAATGGGTCTTCCGCATCACCGACAAGGTCGAGAGCCTGCTGGGTGCGCTGGACGGGCTGGACCGCTGGCCGGACAAGGTGCGGCTGATGCAGGAGAACTGGATCGGGCGCTCGTTCGGCCTGCGCATGACCTTCGACATGGTGACCGACGCGGGCGCCCCGGCCGAGGGGCTGGAGGTCTACACCACCCGGCCCGACACGCTCTATGGGATGAGCTTCTGCGCGGTCTCGCCGGAGCATCCGCTGGCGCTCGCCCATGCCGAGCGCGATCCCGGCCTCAAGGAATTCCTGGCCGAGTGCAACCGCCTCGGCACGTCCGAGGAGGCGCTCGAGAAGGCGGAAAAGCGGGGCTGGAAGCTGCCGCTGCAGGCGAAGCACCCCTTCATCGAGGGGCGGACGGTCCCGGTCTACGTCGCCAATTTCATCCTCATGGACTATGGCACCGGCGCGATCTTCGGCTGCCCCGGTCACGACCAGCGCGACTTCGACTTTGCGCGGAAGTATGGCCTGGACATCATCCCCGTCGTGGCGCCGACGGAGGCGCTCGACGGCGATCTCGGCGGGTATGTCCGTGAGTATGGCCAGCGCCGCGAGGTGTTCACGGGCCCTGGCCGCATGATCAACTCCGGCCCCTTCGACGGTATGACCGTGGAGGAGGCGAAGGAGGCGGCCATGTCGCGGGTCGAGGAAATGGGCCGGGGCGCGCGCACCACGAACTACCGTCTGCGCGACTGGGGGGTCAGCCGCCAGCGCTACTGGGGCTGCCCGATCCCCGTGATCCATTGCGACGCGTGCGGCATCGTGCCGGTGCCTCGCGACCAGCTTCCGGTGGAACTGCCGCGCGACGTCGCCTTCGACGTCACGGGCAACCCGCTCGACCATCATCCCACCTGGAAGCACGTCGATTGCCCGTCCTGCGGCAAGCCTGCGCGGCGCGAGACGGACACCTTCGACACCTTCGTCGATTCCTCGTGGTATTTCGCGCGCTTCTGCGCACCCCAGGCCGCGACGCCGACCGAACGCGAGGCGGTCGACTACTGGCTGCCGGTCGATCAGTACATCGGCGGGATCGAGCATGCCGTCCTGCATCTGCTCTATTCGCGCTTCTTCACGCGTGCCATGCGCGACACCGGGCACGTCGATCTGGACGAGCCGTTCGCGGGTCTGTTCACGCAAGGCATGGTCTGTCACGAGACCTATCGCGCCGCGGACGGCGGCTGGCTCGAGCCCGGCGAAGTCGAGATCCGCGACGGGCAGGCCGTGGCCAAGGCGACTGGCGCGCCGGTGGAAACCGGGCCTGCGATCAAGATGTCGAAGTCGAAGCGCAACACCGTCGATCCGGAAGCGATCATCGCAGCCTATGGCGCCGACACGGCCCGCTGGTTCATGCTGTCCGACACGCCCCCGGAACGCGATATCGAGTGGACGACCGCCGGTGTCGAGGGCGCCTGGCGCTTCACGCAACGGATCTGGCGCACCTTGGACGAGGCACGCGACACCTTGCCGCCTGCGGGAACGGGCGTGCCCGCCGACCTTCCGGCTGAGGCCGTTGACCTGCGCCGCGCCGCTCACAAGGCGATCGTCGCGGTAACCGAGGATATCGAGGCGTTCCGCTTCAACCGCGCCGTCGCCCGCATCTATGAGCTGACCAACACGTTGTCGGCATTCCGTTCGGACAAGGCAGGTTCGGGCGCTGCGGTGCGCGAGGCCTGTGAGATCCTCATCCGTCTCATGGCGCCAATGATGCCGCACCTCGCGGAGGAAGCGTGGCATTCCATCGGCCACGACACGCTGGTGGCCTGCATGCCCTGGCCGGTGGCCGACGCGGAGCTGACCCGCGACGATTCGGTGGTCATCGCGATCCAGGTCAACGGCAAGCGTCGGGGCGAGGTTTCGGTTCCGAAGGATGCGGACCGGGAGACGGTCGAGGGCGCGGCCCGGCGTATCGACGCCGTGTCCAAGGTCCTGGAGCAGGGAGAGATTCGCAAGGTCGTCCTGGTGCCGAATCGCATTCTCAACTTCGTCGTGGCGGCCTGAGGTGCGCGCGGCGCCGACACGCCGGGCTATCGTCGCGGGCGCCCTGCCGCTGGCAGGGTCTCTTCTGCTCGCCGGCTGTGGTTTCCGGCCTCTCTATGGCACGGGCGAGGGTACAACACTGGCGCTCAAGGCCATCAAGGTGGCCGAGATTCCGGGACGGGCGGGGTTCGCGCTGCGCAACGCCCTGATCCGGGAGCTGAGGATCGACGGTGCGGAAGCGCCGAAGCAGGAACTTCGGATTGCACTGCGCGAGAGCGAGGAAGGACTCGCCATCCAGCGGGACGACACCATCACCCGCTACAACTACCGGCTGGTCGCTGCCTACCAGCTTGTGTCCCTTGCGGATGACGCGGTCCTGACCGAGGGGCAGGCAGAGGGTATCGCCGCCTACAACGTGGTCGATTCGCAGTTCGCCACGCTGATCGCACGGCGTGACGTGGAATCGCGCGCCGCGCGCGACATCGCGACGGATATCCGGCTGCGTCTGTCGATGTTTTTCGGCTCGAGCGGATCGGGCAACGGCTAGCCGGGAGTGTCAGCGCCAGATCCACGGCCGCCGCAAGTGGCCCTACCGTGCAGGACCGATGGACATACCGCCCCAGAAACGTGCCGACTTCGTCAAGCGCCCCCCGGATGGCGTGCGCCTCGTGGTGTTGTACGGCCAGGAGGCAGGTCTCGCCCGCGAGATCGCGCAAGGGCTGATTCGGTCCGTGTGCGGCGGTGCCGCCGACGATTTTCAACTCGTGAGCCTCACGCCCGAGGATCTCAAGGCGGATCCGGCGCGGCTGCTCGACGAGGCGCAGGCCATCCCGATGTTCGGGGGCCGCCGGGTCGTGCATGTGCGCGATGGCGGAGACGGGCTGGCAGGTGCAGCCGGTGACCTGCTCGACACGCCGGGGGCGGAGGCGCTGACCATCGTCGAAGCGATTGGCCTCAGCAAGACGTCGAAGCTGGTCAAGATCGCGAGCGGCTCGGGCGCGGGCGCGGCGATCGCCTGCTATCCGGATTCCGCGCGCGACTTGTCCGACGTGATCCGCGAAATGCTGTCGGAGGCAGGCCTGACCGCCACGCCCGAAGCTCAGGGCCTGCTGCTTGCAAGCCTGGGCGACAACCGCGCGGATACGCGCTCCCGGCTGGACACGCTGATCCTGTACAAGGGCGAGGAGAGATCACCCGTTTCGGCCGAGGATGTGCGTGCGGTTCTGGCCGATTCGCCGGATACGCGCATCGGGGACCTGGCCGATGCCGTTCTGGCGGGGAAGGTCGACCGGGCCTTGGCCCTGCTGGACCGGTGCCTCGAGAACGCCATCGCACCGGGCGGAATTCTCAGGTTTCTCGGCGGACAGGTGCGGCAAGTCCGCAAGGCGCGCGCCATGAAGGGGC
>JAJLJT010000197.1:0-10506 GCA_033844555.1 Alphaproteobacteria bacterium
GCGCGCTCAACTTACTTGAAGCGATAGGTGATCCGGCCCTTGGTCAGGTCATAGGGCGTCATCTCGACCTGGACCTTGTCGCCGGCGAGCACGCGAATACGGTTCTTGCGCATCTTGCCCGCCGTGTGCGCGATGACTTCGTGCCCGTTCTCGAGCTGAACACGAAACATCGCGTTCGGAAGAAGCTCCACGACAACACCCGGAAACTCGAGCAGTTCCTCTTTGGCCATTCCCAATCCTTGCCACGTTATTCGCGGCGGAACATGGCCGCGTGCGCCGCAAAAAGCAAGTGCGCGGTTGGAGAAAGGGCGAGGGCCGCTCAGACGCGCGGCAGCGCCTTGGCCCCGAAGCGGGTGCGGATCCTTTCGAACAGCGCGTCCCGGACCTGGCGGTAGGCGTCCATCCGCTGCTCCCGGTTGCCGCTGGCGAGCGAGGGATCCATGGTCGGCCAGTACTCGATCTCCACCGCCATGGTGCGGGTCAGGTCCACCGCCTTGTGCTGGGCTTCCGGCGACAGCGAGATCACGAGATCGTAGTTCGTGTCCTCCAGATCGTCGAAGGTCTTGGGCACATGGGAGGAGAGGTCGATGCCGATCTCGTCCATCGCGGCGACCATGAAGGGGTCCGGGTCGGTCGTGCGCACGCCGCAGGAATCGACGAAGACCACGCGTCCGTAGAGGTGCTTCATGATCGCCTCGGCCATGGGCGAGCGGATCGCGTTCTGGCTGCAGGCGAAGAGGACCGCGCCCGGCAGATCCTCACCGTGCGGTCCCTTCATGGCGCCCTATCCCTTGATGTGCAGGACGCAGATGAGGGTGAAGAGCCGGCGCGCGGTCGGGAAGTCGACTTCGATCTTGCCCTTCAGGCGGTCGCGCAGTGTCTCCGACCCCTCGTTGTGCAGGCCGCGGCGGCCCATGTCGATCGCTTCGATCTGCGAGGGGGGCGCGGTGCGGATCGCCTGGAAGTAGCTCTCGCAGATCAGGAAATAGTCCTTCACGATCCGCCGGAAGGGGCCGAGCGCCAGGATGATCGTGCCGTGGTCGGGCTCGGTCTCGGTCGAGATGTGGAAGACCAGCCGGTTGTCCTGGATCGCGAGTTTCAGCAGGTAGGGGCCGCCGGGGCTGCCCTCGGGCCGGAAATAGTTCTCGTCCAGCAGGTCGAAGATCGCGACCTTGCGTTCGTGCTCGACATCCGCGCTGCGCCAGCCGACGGTCGCCTCGTCGAGCGTGTCGTCGACGAGGCGGAACCGGGGATCCGGCGCAGGCGCGGGGTCGTCCGTTTCGCTCATTCCGCCGCCATGTTGAGACGTATGGAGAGAGAGAGCGCATGGGCGCCGAGCCCCTCTGCCTCCGCCAGCCGGATGGCGTGCGGGGCGAGCGTGCGCAGCCCCTCCGCCGTGCAGCCGACGACGGTCGTGCGCTTCATGAAGTCGAGGACGGACAGGCCGCTTGCGAAGCGGGCCGACCGCGCGGTCGGCAGCACGTGGTTCGGGCCGGCGATATAGTCGCCTACCGCCTCCGGCGTGTGACGGCCGAGGAAGATCGCACCGGCGTTGCGCACGCGCGCCATCAGCGCCTCCGGATCGGCGACGGCAAGCTCCAGGTGCTCCGGCGCGATGCGGTCGATCAGCGGGACGGCGGCGTCGAGGTCGGGCACGGTGACGATCGCGCCGTGCCGCGCCCAGCTTTCGCCCGCGATGGCGGTGCGGGGCAGGGTGGCGAGGTGCGCCTCGACCGCGCGGGCGACGTCAGCGGCGAAGGCCTTGTCGTCGGTGATCAGGATCGACTGGGCCGCGGTGTCGTGCTCGGCCTGCGACAGCAGGTCCGCCGCGATCCAGGCCGGATCGTTCTGCCCGTCCGCCACGACGAGGATCTCAGACGGGCCCGCCACCATGTCGATCCCGACCGTGCCGAACACCTGCCGCTTGGCGGCGGCGACATAGGCGTTGCCGGGGCCGACGATCTTGTCGACCGGTGCGATGGTCTGGGTGCCGTAGGCGAGCGCGCCCACGGCCTGCGCGCCCCCGACACGGTAGATCTCGGTCACGCCGGCTAGCTGCGCGGCAGCCAGCACCAGCGGGTTCAGCACGCCGTCGGGGGTGGGCACCACCATGACGATGCGCTCCACGCCCGCGACGCGCGCGGGCAGGGCGTTCATCAGCACGGAACTGGGATAGCTCGCCGTGCCGCCGGGGACATAGAGGCCCGCAGCGCCGACCGGTGTCCAGCGATGGCCCAGCACGACGCCCGCGGCATCGGTGAACCGGTCGTCGGAAGGCTTCTGCCGGGCATGGAAGTCCGCGATGCGGGTGGCGGCGACCTTCAGCGCCTCCATCTGTGCCGCCGGCACCTCGGCCACGGCCGCGTCGACCTCTTCTGCGGAAATGGCCAGCCGGTCCGGCGTCAGCGCCAGCCTGTCGAAACGCTGCGTGTACTCGATGAGGGCCGCATCGCCACGTGCACGCACGTCCTCAAGGATCGCATGGACGGCGTCGTTCACGTCGGCTGCCGTCTCCCGCTTCTGGGAAATGAGGGCGTCGAAGGCGGCGTCGAAGTCGGCGGCGGAGTGGTCGAGCGTGACGGGCATGGGCTGGCTTCCGGTTCGATGGCGTGCGCAACCCCGCCTATATAGGGGCTCGGCGCGCGGGCGTCACGCGCCGGCGCGTCTCCCTGCCCTGCGGATCACTCGTGCGCGGGGCGCGCCCGTGCGGTCCACGGCTGCGTCATGTCGCGCAATTGCGCTTCCGGGGCCTCGACCTCCAGCCGGATCTGCCCCCCGCCGGCGAAGACGAGGTCGATGACGAGGCCGGTCTCGTCCTCCTCGCTGGACACGATGGCCAGAAGTTCAAGCACGTGGGCGGGATCGCGCAGCGGGATGCCCCGCGCCTTCGCGCTGCGCACATGCTCGAAATGCAGGCCGCTGCGGACGCGCAAGGGGCGGCGGGTGCGGGCGTCGCCTTCGCCCTCCCAGACGAAGCGGTTGAGGACGAGGGCGAAGCGCCGCGTGCTCGGCAGGAAGCTCATGTCGCCCACGCGCACGATGGCGTCCTGCAGCAGCGAGGAGAAGACCATCAGGTCCTCCTCGTCCTGGGCGATGAGCTTCAGCCCTTCGCCCAGTGCGCCCGCCGCCTTCGATCCCTGCGTCACGTGCGTGCCTCTTCTCAGTCCGACAGTCGCTCGATGTCGGCGCCGCATGCGCCAAGCTTGTCTTCCACGCGTTCGTACCCGCGGTCCAGATGATAGACGCGGTTGACGATGGTTTCACCCTCTGCCGCCAGACCGGCCAGGACGAGGCTGATGGAGGCGCGCAGGTCGGTCGCCATCACGGGCGCGCCCTTGAGGCGGGGCACGCCGCGAATGACCGCGACAGCGCCCTTCAGCGTGATGTCCGCGCCCATGCGCATCAGTTCGGGCACGTGCATGAACCGGTTCTCGAAAATCGATTCATGGATCGAGGACGCGCCGTCCGCGACCGTCAGCAGCGCCATGATCTGCGCCTGAAGGTCCGTTGGGAAGCCGGGATGGGGCTGCGTCTCGATGTCGACGCCGCCGTGGCGGCCGTTCTTCGGGCGCACGTGGAGGCCGCCCGGCACTTCCTCCACGGCGATGTGGATGCGGTCCAGCACCTCGATCAGCGCGCCCAGATGGTCCGCGCGCGCGCCGTCCAGCGTGATCGCGCCGCCGGTGATGCCCGCGGCGACGGCGTAGCTTCCGGCCTCGATCCGGTCGGGGATGACGGCGTGCGTGGCCCCCGAAAGCGCGTCGACGCCCTGGATCGTGAGGCGCGAGGTGCCCGCCCCCTCGATCCGCGCGCCCATTGCGCAGAGACAGTCGGCGAGGTCGGCGATCTCCGGCTCACGTGCGGCGTTCTCGATCACCGTCTCGCCCTTCGCCAGCGTCGCGGCCATCAGCAGGTTCTCGGTCGCGCCGACGGAGACGAAGGGCAGGCGGATGCGCGCGCCCGAGAGGCCCTTCGGCGCACGCGCAATGACATAGCCGTCCTGCAGGTCGATCTCCGCGCCAAGCTGCTGCATGCCCTTGAGGTGCAGGTCGACAGGGCGCGTGCCGATGGCGCACCCCCCCGGCAGCGACACCTTCGCCTCCCCGAACCGGGCGAGCAGCGGGCCGAGGACGAGGATGCTCGCCCGCATCTTGCGCACGAGGTCGTAGGGCGCGACATGGGCGCGGACCTTGCCGCCGTCGATGGTCAGGCGGCGGCCGTGATTGCCGGGCGCGGCCGGGTCGGGTTCGAAGCCGATGCCGGTGCCCAGTTCCTCCATCACGCGGGCGAGCGTGCCGATGTCCGCGAGGTCGGGGACATTGGTGAGCGTCAGCGGCTCCTCCGAGAGAAGCGCCGCCGTCATCAGCGGCAGGGCGGCGTTCTTCGCCCCGCTGATGTGAATGGTGCCTTGAAGCGCGCGTCCCCCGCGCACCGCGATCCGGTCCATGCCTGCCGATGCTCCCCCTCGTCGCGGCTCCCGTAGGAACCCGTCTGCGGTCCTGATAGCCGAGCGCGCGATTCCCGTACAGCCTCGCGGGCGCAAGGACGGCGTCTAGGGGCGAAGTACGGCAGGGATGGGGCAAGCGGCGCGCCGGGCCTGCTCAACTCGGCTCAGCTCAATTCAGCGCTGGGGCGTCTGCGGCTCGTCCCCTGCACCGGAAGGTGGCTTGCCGCCGCCAGCAGCGGCGGGTTCGGCTGCGTCCGCCCCGGCCTGCGATTCGGCAAGGCGTTTGGCTTGCGCCTTGCGGCGGCGCAGGTTGGCGCGCAACTGCGCGGCAAGGCGCGCTTCACGGTCCTTGACGGCGCTCATTTGAGGCTCTCCCTTGCCTGTCTTGCCCGGGCGGGCCGGCGATCCGGCGGGAGCGTCCGCGATTGGCGGGAGGGCCGGATACGCGCTTGCGCCCGCGCGGCGAGTATGGCAGTTTCCGCCGCGCTTCGCACGCGGGGGGCTTTTCCCCGCGCCCGGCGCCCATGTAGCTCAGTGGTAGAGCACTCCCTTGGTAAGGGAGAGGTCGCGTGTTCAATCCACGCCATGGGCACCATCCCTTCCCGCCTCAAATCCAGCGAGATCTGGTCCAGCGAGATCTGCTCCAGCGCCGTCAGGCGCCGGCGCTGAACTGCGCGACCGTCGTGCGTCCCGCCGCCTGCGGCGTGCGGCACGAGGCGAGGCGGCGCAATTCGTCGAAGCGGCGCGCGGCCTTGTCCGCCAGACGCTTGCGCCGCACGGGCGCGATCGCGGACGCGGCATAGTGGGCAGCGATTGCCTGGCGCACCCGCTCGGCGTTCGCAGGGTTCTGCGTTTCTGTCACGTCCCAGGTCCGCCCGCGCCCGAAGCAGGTGCCGGCGAAGTCGCGGCGCGCCTCCCGCACCGTATCGAGTTCGGCGAGGCCCGCGCGCCCGGCGGCGGCCCTGAGCGTCCACGGGCTGAAATTGTGGATGTGGCCGTAATGGAAGATGTTGCCGCGCGATTTGGTGGCGGCGTAGCCGACGATGTCCGGCACTTCGACATAGAGCACGCCGTCCTCGGCCAGCCAGGAGGCAAGGCGGGCCAGCGAGGCAACCGGGTCTGCCATGTGCTCCAGCACATGGTTCAGGCGGATGAAGTCGAAGCTGCCGGGCGCGAAGTCCACGTCCTCGATCCCGCCGCTGGTCACATCGATGCCCAGCGCTTCACGGCAGTAGGCGGAGTAGGAGCGGTTGGGCTCGACGCCGCGCGCCTCGAGACCGAGTTCCTGCGCGAAGAACACGAACTCCCCCGACCCCGCGCCCATGTCGAGCACGCGCCTGCGTCCCTCGATCACCGGCCACCACGTCCGGAAGTAGGTCTTCACGCGGTCGAAATTTCGGATCACCTGGCGCATCCTGGGGCGTGCCTTGCCCTTGTAATCGACGCGGTAGGCGTCGGCGTAGAAGGCCGCCAACTCCTCCGCCGACGGGATCGGCCAGTTGTAGACGTGCCCGCACGAGGCGCACAGCAATGTGGAGAGGGGCTTTCCGTGGCGGTCGGTGTCGGAGACCTGCGCGCTGTCGCGCGACAGGCAGATCGGGCATTGGGCGGACATGACGCAATTCTCGCAAAGCAGACCGGGGCCGATTCACCCGCAAGAATGCGCGATTTGCGCCGCGCTGGCCAGATGCTTGCGCTTCAGGAAAACTGGATGGTCGCAAGAAGAACCGCGGCCAGTGCCGCGCCCTGCATTGCCATGCCATAGCGCCGCATGCGCGCGGGATCCGGCGGCGCCCCCGCGCGGGACTGGCCGATCCGATAGACGGTCGCGCGGACCGCAACGACGGTCAGCACGACCACCGCGGCGAGCTTCAGATGAAAGACGGGTGCGACCAGCAGTCCCTGCCAGTGTCCCGACCAGACGAGCAGCCCGCCGCTCACCCACAACAGCGCAAGGCCGGCCAGCGATCCGTTGGCAAGACGTGGCATCAGGCGGCGCAGCGCGACACGCGCCTCTCCCTCCGCGCGTCCTGCAGCCATGCCGGTCAGGAGGCTTGCGAACCCCAGTCCGATCCCGGCCGCGAGGCCGATGAAGTGGAGAAAGCTCAGTAGGGCGGTGGTCATGGGTCGGAAGACTAGCGTGCCGGCGCCCCGGGGACCAGAGCGCGCCGCCCTTCCGGCAAAGACCCTTGGCGCATGTGCACTTGGATGGTTAATGGACCCGGGGGTCGATGCTCATGGCGTGCGCATGGCTAAAATTTTATTAAAATCAGTGGCAAAGGGCTGCGGCGAGGGGTAGCGTCAAGACAGGTTTGCGTTCTCGGGGAATGGGGAGAGGTCAGTGAATACGACGGAAGGCGCGCTGATACAGGCGAGTATCGACGGCATCGTCGAGCGTCTCGCAGAACTGAACCTGAACCTGATCGTCGAGCGGGATTTCTCGGAACTGCGCAGGTTCATGGAGTCGCAGGGCTCGTTCTTCGTCAATCCGACGTTCCATCCCGACATCGCGCACAAGGGCGTGGTGGACGCGTTCTGGCTGCGGCTGGAGGACCAGGACGGCAGGGTTGTCGCCTCGCACGCCGACCGGGTATTCGAGACGCCCGACTTCATGGAGACGCACATCCGGCGCGCGGAACTGTGGACCGGTGTGCCGGGACCCGATCCCTACATGGAGGGCGTGGAGTTTCCGCCGGTGCCGGTAACAATCGGCGGAGTGGTGAGCCACTCCGGCTCCATGTGGATCGACAAGGCTTGGCGGAAGAAGGGCATCGCCACCTTCCTGTCCTATATCAGCCGCTCGATCCACATGCGCAATTACGGCACGACGATGCACACGGGCCTTGTCCTCGAGGGGATATGGAAGACCGACGTGTGGAGCGTCGCTTACGGATACCCGCGCGGGGTGCATTGCCTGAAGGGCTATTGGCCGCCCATCGAGAAGGCCGTGGATCTCTGGATATGCTGGATCGACCGGGCGGAATCGCTCGACGCGATCCGGGCGCTGCCGCGCCATGCGCAGGCGCCGGTCCGGGTGCCGGGGCTGACGGAGGATGGGCGGTGGACCGGGCGCGGCGCGGACGCCGTCTCCCCGGACATTCAGTGGACGCGGCCGTCGGAGGCGATAAGCACCGCGGTGACCGACGCCCCGTCCGCCGACAGCGGCAGAGCGATCTGATCGTAGCTGCGCACCGCGCCGTCCATCTCGATCCGGACGGTCTGACAAAGCGGCGCACCGGTGAAGGCCACCGCGATCAGATCCTGCTTGATGCGCAGTTGCGCGCCACCGTCGCCCCAGGGGCGAACCCGCCCCGCGCTGGTCGGAAGGCGGCCATGCACATCGTGCACGACAAAGTCACGGTCGATTTCCACAAGGTGCATGTTGACGCCGGAACGCGTGCAGACGTCGAGGCTGTCGGTCACGTCGCCCAGCGTCGGGATGCGCTCCCCGGCCCGGGCCGCGCGCCACGCGCGTGCCAGACACTCCAGGCCCGGATGATCCAGCGTATAGCGGGAGAACGGGTGCTTCTCGCGCGCGAAACCGCCGAGAACAACGTCTCCTGCGGGGGAGGTTTCCGTCGAAACACTGCGTTCACTCATGGAGATCCCCCGCACCGGCCAGCCTGAGAACTGGCAGTCACATTACGCTTACAGATGTAAAGGAACCCCTAATTCGCTTGTATGCAGCGCGTTTACTGTTAAGGCGGCATTAATGTTTAGGAATTTACCTTTATTCGCACAATTCGCGCCGTCCAGGACAGAGCTTTCGGGTGCGCGCCAAGTGAACGGGATGCAGCGGGCATGTCATCAAGCGCCATGCAGGACATAGCGCAGCACCTCGAGCTTCCACTGGAGGAACTCGGGAGCACGCCCCTGCTGCGCCAGAGGTACGACTGGTGGAACAGGGGCGACGACCTGCCGCACTGGAAGGACGTGAGCCCGTTCACCATTCCGCGCGGCCTGCTGCCGCGCATCATCCTCGTCGAAATGAGCCGGGATCCGGTGCGCTTCAAGATCCGCCTCGCCGGCACCGCGCTGTGCGCCGAACAGGGTTGGGAACTGAAGGGGCATTACGTCGACGAGATCTACAATGCCCGCGACTACAAGGTGATCGAGGCGAACTATCTCGATTGCGCCAAGACGCGCCAGCCGCGCTTCTCCGAACGCCACGTGCTGTGCACGACGGGGAACTGGGTGGTTTATCGCGTGCTGATCCTGCCGCTGCGCGACGACGAGGGAGAGGTGGCGGGCTTCCTGTCCTGCTCGGCCGCGCTCAATTGATCGGCGGCGGCGTCCGGTGCTGCGAGCACGTTCCCGCTCCAGCGCCGATGCAGCCAGAACCATTGATCCGGATGCTCCGCGATCCAGGCTTCGAACCGGCGATGCACCTGCTGCACGAGGGCGGCGGGCGCATGCGGGTCACGCGGGCCCATCCCCTCCGGCAGGGAGAGCGGCGGCTCCACACACACGCGGAAGCGACCGGGCGCCAGCCGGATCGCGCGCACGGGCACGAGCGGGATGCCGAGCCGCAGCGCCAGTTCCGCCGCCGCACCCGGCGCGCGAACGCGCCGTCCGAAAAAGTCGATCTCAACCCCTGTGTTGAGGCGCTGGTCGACGAGCATCAGCACGCTGCCGCCGCCCCTCAGGTGCCGGAAGATGCCACGCGCGCCGGCGTGCCCCTTGTGAAAGAGGCCGCCGCCCGTGCCGGAAAGGACGCGCCAGGTATGCGCGTCCACCAACGGATTGTTGAACGCGCGGTAGACCATCGAGGGGTTGAGGCCCTGCCGGCGGGCCGCGACGCGGATCGCCTCCCAGCAGGCGAGGTGCGCGGAGACGAAGATCGCGCCCTTTCCGTCTGCCGCGATGCGGTCGAGGATGTCCGCGCCCTCGATCCGCACCCGGGACCGGTCGGTTTCCATCTCCGCAAGGTGGGCGAGGTCGGCTGCGACCTGGCCCAGATTGTCCCAGACGCCGCGGGCGATCCTTTCGCGCTCCGCCGCCGGGCGGTCGGGCCAGACCAGCGCAAGCGTGTCGAGCGCGCGCCGGTGCGCGCCGAGCCTGGGTCCGAGACGTGACATGAAACGCCCGCACATCCGCGCCGCCCGCTCATAGGGCAGGGCGCCGATGACCTGGTGGGCTGTCCAGGCGGCGGCGTACTCCATCCGGTGCCGCAGCCGGGTGAGCGCGGTGCGGCGATGGGCCGAGGGATGGGGCGGTACCTCGAACTCGTCCGTGATGCGCGTGCGGTCAGCCCTTGCCTGGGTCACCTGCTGCCCCGTTGCCCGATGACTTGAAGAGGCGGGGCGTCACGGAAGCGGCGGGCGTGTCGGTCGTGCGCGCATAGATGTCCTCGAACCGCACGATGTCGTCCTCTCCCAGGTAACTGCCCGACTGGACCTCGATCAGCGACAGGTCCACGCGGCCGGGGTTCTCCAGCCGGTGCGTCATGCCGATGGGAATATAGGTCGACTGGTTCTCGGTCAGAAGCACTTCCTCGGTCCCGCGCGTCACCTTGGCCGTGCCGCGCACGACGATCCAGTGTTCGGCCCGGTGGTGGTGCATCTGCAGCGACAGGCTGGCGCCGGGCTTCACCATCAGGTGCTTCACCTGAAAGCGGTCGCCGGCGTCGATCGTCTCGTACCAGCCCCAGGGGCGCAGCACACGCTCGTGCGTGGCGAACTCCGGCCGGCCCTGCGCCTTCAGCGCGTCGACGAGGGATTTCACGTCCTGCGCGCGCTCCCGCGGGGCGATCATCACGGCGTCGGGGGTGGCGACGACCACGAGATCCCTCACGCCCACGGCGGCGACGAGGGGGCCGTCGCTGCGCAGCAGGCTGTTCTCGGTGTCGAGCGCCAGCACGTCGCCCTGCACCCGGTTGCCCGCGCCGTCGCGGTCGCCGACGTCCCAGAGCGCCGACCAGGAACCGATGTCGCTCCAGCCGAGGTCGACGGGCAGGACGACGGCTCTGTCGGTCTTCTCCATGACGGCATAGTCGATGGAATCGGACGGGCAGGCGGCGAAGGCCGCCTTGTCGAGGCGCAGGAAGTCGAGGTCGGCCT
>JAJLJT010000198.1:0-1535 GCA_033844555.1 Alphaproteobacteria bacterium
GCGTGACGCTCAGCTACCCCACCTACCGGGAGGGGCTGGCGGCGATCCTGGCGGCGGAGGAGCGTGGGCGGGCCTGAACCCGGCTCAGCCCCCGTGCCGCGCGTCGACTGCCGCGCACACCTCGTCGAGCGTCGCGGCGAGCAGGTCGAGGTCTTCCGGCGTCGACAGCCGGTGGTCCCCGCCCTTCAGCAGCGTTACGCGCACGTCATCGTGGGCGATGGCGCCGGCAAGCTTCAGCGCCCTTTCCCACGGCACGTCGGCGTCCTTCATGCCCTGCAGCAGGCGCACGGGGATATCGAGCGGGATGGGCGCGCGCAGAAGCAGGTGCTTGCGCCCGTCCTCGATCAGCAGCCGTGTGATCGCGTAGGGCTCGTCCGAATACTCCGACGGCTCGTGATAGACGCCCGTCTCCATGATCTGCGCGCGGATATCCTCGGAAAACTCCGCCCACATCAGGTCCTCGGTGAAGTCCGGCGCCGCCGCGATTCCGACGAGCCCGCGCACCGCATGCGGCAGGGCGAGGGCTGCGTGAAGCGCGATCCAGCCGCCCATGCTCGACCCCACCACGACCTGTGGGCCCGTCGTCATCATCCGCACCATGTCGCGCGCGTCCGCAATCCAGTCGCCGAGGCACAAGTCCTCGAACGCGCCGCCGGAGGACCCGTGCCCCGAATAGTCGAAGCGCAGGTAGGAGCGGCCGCGTTCGCCCGCCCATTCGTCAAGGAACAGCGCCTTCGTCCCCTCCATGTCGGAGCGGAACCCGCCCATGAAGATCACACCCGCGCGCCTTTCCATGGCGCCGGTGGCCTGTCGTTTGCTATAGGCAAGTCGGGGCCGGTCGAGCGGTTGGAAATATTGCGTCGTCGCCATGCGTGCCTCGCTTGCGTTTGCCGTTGCCTTCCGGGCCGCCACTCTAGCCGCCCGGCACCCATGGACAAGACCTTGACCCAGACCCGCATGCCCACGGTGCTCCAGGTGATCCCCGCGCTCGATGCAGGCGGCGCGGAACGCGGCTGCGTCGACGTGGCGCTCGCACTCGCCCGGGCCGGCGGCACGGCCATCGTCGCGTCGGAGGGCGGGCGTCTCGCCGGGGAACTCGAACGCGGCGGCGCACGCCATGTCACCCTGCCGCTCGCCTCGAAGAACCCGCGCACCATGTGGGCGAACGCCGCCCGCCTCGCCGACCTGATCGCGGAAACCGGCGCGGACGTGATCCACGCCCGCTCCCGCGCGCCGGCGTGGAGCGCGCTCCGGGCTGCGCGGCGGACGGGCGCGCATTTCGTCACCACCTACCACGGCGTCTACAATGCGCGCGGGCCGCTGAAGCGCCTCTACAATTCCGTGATGGCGCGTGGCGAGCGGGTCGTCGCGATCTCGGACTTCGTGGCCGCCCACGTGCGCGCCGCCTATCCCTACGCTACAGACCGCATCGTGACCATTCCGCGCGGCATCGACATCGACCGCTTCTCGCCCGCCTCCGTGACCGAGGTGCGCAAGGTCCGCCTGCTGGAGCAATGGGGGCTGCTCGACGATCC
>JAJLJT010000199.1:0-12204 GCA_033844555.1 Alphaproteobacteria bacterium
TTCGACCGGCCGGAGCGGATGAGCGTGCTGCCGAACGACCTCGCCGCGATCAAGCAGGCCATCGGGGAGAAGGTCGCAAGCACCGCATGAGTGTCGAGATCACGCAGCTTCCCAACGGGCTGACGGTCGTCACCGACCCGATGCCCTCGCTTGCGTCGGCCGCGCTCGGCGTCTGGGTCGAGGTCGGCGCCCGGCACGAGCGCGGCGACGAGCATGGGCTCTCGCACATGCTGGAGCACATGGCGTTCAAGGGCACCGCGCGGCGCAGCGCCCGCGCCATCGCGGAGGAGATCGAGGCCGTCGGCGGCCATCTCAACGCCTATACGAGCCGCGACCAGACGGCCTATCACGCCCGCGTGCTGGCCGGGGACGTGCCCCTCGGCGTCGACATCCTTGCCGACATCCTGCGCAATTCGACCTTCGCGCCGGTGGAACTCGAACGCGAGCGCGCCGTGATCCTGCAGGAGATCGGCGAGGTCGAGGACACGCCCGACGACCTGATCTTCGACCTGCTGCAGGAGATCGCGTACCCGGACCAGGCGGCGGGGCGGCCGATCCTCGGCACGCGCGACAGCGTGGGCGGCCTGACGCGGGACGCGATCCGGGACTTCCTCGCCCGGCATTACGGCGCGGCGGCCATGACGCTGGTTGCCTCCGGCAAGGTCGCGCATGCCGAGATCGTTGCGCTGGCCGAGGATGCGTTCGGCGACATGGCGGCGGGCGCGCGTCCGCAGGGCGCGCCCTTGCGCTTTGCGGGCGGCGAGGTGCGGCGGCGGCGCAAGCTCGAACAGGCGCACATCGCGCTCGGCCTCGACGGCGTCGGCTACGGCGACCCAGACTATTTCACCTCGCAGGTCTTTTCCGTCGTCTACGGCGGCGGCATGTCCTCGCGCCTATTCCAGTCGGTGCGGGAGGAGCGCGGCCTTGCCTACACCGTCTTCTCCTTCGCCTCTTCGCTGGCCGATGGCGGCATGGTCGGCGTCTATGCGGGCACCGGCGCGTCGGAGGCGGCGCATCTGCTCGCGGTCGTGGTGGACGAGCTTGAAAAGCTTGCCGGCGACGCGACGGAGGAGGAGGTGGCCCGCGCCCGCGCCCAGATCAAGGCCGGGCTGCTGATGAGCTACGAGAGCCCCGCCGTCCGGGCCGAGCAGATTGCCCGCCAGCTGTCGGTGTGGGGCCGCGTGATGGACGTGGACGAGGTGGCCGCCGCCATCGACGCGGTGGATGCCGCCGCCGTGCGCCGGTTCGCCGCGCGGCTGATGCATGGCGGTCCGCCCGCGCTTGCGGCGCTTGGCCCCGTTCAATCGCTGGAAAAGTACGCTACACTGAAAAAACGGTTCGGCTGACTCGGCGTGGCCCCGTGCGGGGGAAGGGGCGCGCAGGTCCGGCCGGGTTGCGTGTAACGGGGAGGGCGGGGACCCGAGGACCATGGCGCTGCTGCGCGGCTTCGGCCGCACGGATGTCGAGCCCGTGCTCGAAACCGACCGGCTGGTCCTGCGCCCGCCGGAAGCCGCAGACTACGCCTCATGGGCCGCGATCCGGCGCGAAAGCCGGAACTTCCTGCAGCCGTGGGAGCCGCTCTGGCCTGTCGACGACCTCACCCGCATGGGCTATCGCCGCCGCCTGAAGCGCATCCAGCAGGACCAGCGAGAGGGGACGGCGTTCACCTTCTTTCTGTTCCCGCGCGGCATCCGCGGGGGCGGCGTCCTGGGCGGCATCACGCTCGGCAACATTCGCCGCGGCGTCACGCAGTCGGCGTCCATCGGCTACTGGATGGGCGAACGCCACGCGGGCCAGGGCTACATGGGCGAGGCGGTGGACGCGATCCTCGCCTTCGCGTTCGCCGACCTCGACCTGCACCGGGTCGAGGCGGCCTGCCTGCCGGCCAACGACGCCTCGCGGCATCTGTTGCTGCGCCACGGCTTCGCGTGGGAAGGGCACGCCCGACAATATCTGAAGATCGCGGGCGAATGGCGCGACCATCACCTGTTCGCGCGGCTCGCGACCGACGATCCGCGGGGTCCGGCATGAGCGCGCGCGCCACCGCCGGGCGCCTGGCCCTTTGCGCGGTTGCGCTGGCCGGGCTCGGCGCGGCGTGGCCGGCGTCGGCCTTCTCGCTCACCTCCCTGCTGCCGCCCGAGACGCTGGAAGCGCGGGGCTGGCTGCTCGGTCTGCGCATCGGTCTCGTCGGGGCGATCGCGGCCTATCTGCTGGCCCGATGGACGCTGGTGCGCGACGCAGGCGCGATGTCGCTGCTCGGCCTGCTCGTGACCGTTCTGGCCTTCGACATGGCGGCGCAGGACCAGATCGCGCTGCTGAAGGTGCCGGACTTCGCCCATCTCGGGCGGCTTGCGCTGTTCGTCGGCGTGCTCGTCACCGTCGCCGCCATCTTCTTCGCGCGCCGCTACCTGCGGCTGGAGCGGCTGCGTCCGCGCCTCAATGCAGGTCTCAGGGGCGTCGAAGCGATCCTCGGCGCGGCGGGCGCCGTGGCGGCGATCGTGGTGCCCGGCCTTGCGGCAACGGTGTTGCTGGCGATCTGGATCGGCGTCGCGGGGCTCGGGTTCTTCGTGCTGGCGGCGCTTGCGGTGCGCGGTGTGCGCCGGGCGGAGCTTCTGCTGGTGGCCTGGCTCCCGGTCGTGGGCGGCGCTCTGTTCGCGCAGAGCACCGGGGGGGCTGCCAGCGAGTCGGGCCTGATCGTCGCCGCGCTGGCCGACGGCGGCCTGATCTTCGGCCTTCTCTATTACACGCTGCTGGTGCGCATCGACAGCGGCGCGGCGCTGCGCATGGGCGCGCAGGGCACGGTCTCCGACCTCGCGGCGGACCGGCCGGAGACGGCGACCCTCTCCTGGGACATGCGCGGCGACCGCATCACCTATTCGAAGGGGGCCCGCCAGCTTCTTGGACTGGAGCCGACCCTTGCGGAACAGACCACCGAGGAGGGGACCGGAAGCTGGTTCGAGCGGCTGCACCCCGCTGACCGGGAGCTTGTGGTCGCCGCCATCGAGAACGCGCGCGCCCGCCGGCGGGAGGTGTTCAGCCTCGATTTCCGCATTGCCGACGAGGGCGGGCGCGGCTGGCGCTGGCTACGGTTCGAGGGGCGCACCTTCATCGGACCGGACCGGGAGGCGGCGCGCTGCGTCGCGACGGTCGAGGACGTGACGCTGGAGAAGCAGGCCGAGGAACGGCGCATCCGCGATCTCGTGCGCGATCCGGTCACCGGCCTTTCGAGCCGTGCCGTCTTCCTGCAGCGGCTCCATCGCCTGACGGAACGGGGGGAGAGCATGGCGGTGGGTGAGGCCGAGGCGGCCTTCACCGTCCTTCTGCTCGACATCGACCGGTTCCACGCGCTCAACGACAGCCTGGGGCCGGAGGGCGGCGACGCCGTGCTCGCAGGCGTGGCGGCGCGGATGGAGGATATCCTGGGCGGGGGTGCGCTGTGCGCGCGCTATGGCGACGACCGCATCGTGGCCCTGATGCCCGATATCCGGCACGAGGGCGAGGCGCAGGGTCTTGCCGAGGCGATCTCGGCCGCCATCGCCCGGCCCTATGCGATCGGCCGCCGGGAGGTTGCGGTGTCCGCAGGCATCGCGGCGCTGATCGTCGGGCGCGCGCCGGGCGACGTTGCCGACCTGATGGCCGATCTCGAGACCGTGCTGCTGCGCGGCAAGCTCTCCGGCCCGGGCGCGATCATCGTGGAACGGCGGGCCGAGGCGGTGCATGGCGCCGATCGCGGCCGCCCGGACGAGAACCTGCGCCGCGCGCTCGAACGCGATGAGCTGGAGCTGCATTACCAGCCGATCTTCCGGGCTGCCGACGGCACGCTTGCGGGCTTCGAATCGCTGCTGCGCTGGCGCCATCCGGAGCGTGGCCTCATGTCCCCCGGCTCCTTCATCACGCTGGCCGAGGAGACGGGCCTTATCGGCGACATCGGCCGCTACGTGATGTTCGAGGCGGCGCGCCAGTTGTCCGCCTGGCAGGGGCGCAAGGGGCTCGGCAGCAGCGAGCCGCTGTTCGTCAGCGTGAACGTCTCCAGCCTCCAGCTCCTGGGCCGCGGCCTCGTCGCCGACGTGCGCGATGCCCTGCGCCGCTACGCGCTCGAACCCGGAACGCTCAAACTCGAACTGACCGAGAGCCAGGTGTTGACGGACCCGCACGGCGCCGCCCGCCTGCTCGAGGAGATCCGCAACCTCGGCGCCGGTCTCGCGCTCGACGATTTCGGGACCGGATACGCCTCGCTCGCCACTCTGAAGCGGCTCCCCTTCGACACGGTCAAGATCGACCGTACCTTTGTCGCGGGCCTCGCGAAGGGCGAGGATTCGGCCCGCGCCATCGTCCGGGCGGTGGTCGATCTCGCGCACGACCTCAATCTCGCGGTGGTCGCGGAAGGGGCGGAGGATACCGAGAGCGCCCGGATGCTGCGCGACTATGGCTGCGACTATGTGCAGGGCTACGCGGTCGGACGGCCCGTTCCCGCGCACGAGGCGGAACGCTTCCTCACCGCCGATCCGCGGCGCGCGCTCGCCTGACAGGCTTCAGGCCTGTCCCTGCATGCCCGAAAGCAGCGCGGGGTCGATGCCGATGCGGCGCAGCGCGCTGTCCCATTTCATGGAATCGTCGCCTGCGAACAGGATGTCCGGGTCGGGCGGGCAGACGAGCCAGCCGTCGGAGCGCAATTCCTGCTCGAGCTGGCCCGGCATCCAGCCGGCATAGCCGAGCGCGACCAGCGACCGTCGCGGTCCCCGTCCGCCCGCCATGGCGCGCAGGATGTCCACGGTCGCGGTCAGGCCGATACCCGCCTCGTTGTTCATGTTGGATTCGGGACCCACATAGTCGTCGCTGTGCAGGACGAACCCGCGGCCGGTCTCGACCGGCCCGCCGAAATGCACGCGGATCGCGTTCGTGTCGTCCCCCGGCGCGATCTCGAGTTGCTCCAGCAACTCCGCGAAGGTGATGTGCTCGACCACCTTGTTGACGACGAGACCCATAGCGCCCTGGTCGGAGTGGGCGCACATGTAGATCACCGATTTCTCGAAGCGCGGATCCGGCATGCCGGGCGTCGCCACGAGTATCTGGCCCTCGATGTATCCGTCCTGTCCCAAGGTCATCGTGCCGGTTTTCATGCGGGTCGTGCGTCCCTCGTGCTTGCCGTCTGTCGCAGATATTGCACATAAACTTAGGCCATGCTGGCCGGACAACAAGAAATCCCGTCCTCCCTGCCGGAGACGATCATGCGCGCACATGCGTTCATCGCGGGTTTACGGGGGGCATGGCTTGCGGCCGCGCTTGCGGCGGCGCTTGCGGCCCCGGCTGCGTGGGCGCAGGCCGCGCCGGTGCCGGGTGCCTGGGCGCAAGGGGTGCACGCCGCGTTCCGCCTGATCGCTGCCGACAGTGCGCTTGGCGGCGACGGTACGGTCCTGGCGGGGATCGAGTTTCGCCTGGCGCCGGGCTGGAAGACCTATTGGCGCGATCCGGGGGCGGCGGGCATCGCGCCGGAGTTCGACTGGTCGGCCTCGGCGAATGTCGGGCGCGTCGAGGTGCTCTGGCCCGTGCCGAAGCGGTTCGAGACGGGCGGGCTGCCCTCCGCCGGATATGCGGGCAGCGTCGTCCTTCCTGTCCGCGTGACCGCCGTGAACCCGGGCAAACCTGTCGATCTCGTGCTGAGTGCCGCTTTCGGCGTCTGTTCGGACCTCTGCCTGCTCGAGGAAGGCGCCGTATCGCTGATCGTGCCGCCGGGCCGCGAGACGCCGTCGGCGCATTGGACCGCGCTTCTCCTCGCCGAGACCGCGGTTCCGCGCGACGGGGCGGCGGCCGGGCTTTCGGCCACGGCGGTGCCCGCGGACGGCGGCCTCCACGTGACGGTCGCCGGGCCGGGGGCCGGGGACGTCTCCGACCTTTTCGTCGAGGCGGAGGGGGGGCGCGTCTACGGTGTGCCGCTGCGCCTTTCCGCCATGCCGGGCGAGAGCGTCTGGCAGGTGCCCATCCGGACCGGCAGGGCGCCGGAGCCGGGCGCGCGGCTTTCCCTGACGCTCGCCGCACCCGAAGGGCAGCCCGGCGGCCATGCGCTCACGGGTACCGTCGGCCCGCAATCCTGACCCGCGAGGCCTTTTTCCGGCGGGGGTGGCGCGCTACATGGTGAGGCACGGCGCGGGTTCGGGGGACAGCCTGCCTGCGTGCGTCCGAGATCATCCGCAAGACAACAAGAGGCATCTCATGACGATCAAGGTCGGCGACACGCTTCCCGAAGCGAAGCTCTTCTACATGAGCAGCGAGGGTCCGAAGACCATCACCACCGGCGAACTGACCAAGGGCAAGACCGTGGTCCTGTTCGCGCTGCCGGGCGCCTTCACGCCCACCTGCTCGGCCAAGCACGTGCCGGGCTTCGTCCAGCAGTACGACGCGATCAAGGCCAAGGGCGTCGACACCGTCGCCTGCCTCTCGGTCAACGACGCCTTCGTCATGGGCGCGTGGGCCAAGGACCAGGGCACCGGCGACAAGGTGATGATGCTGGGCGACGGCAATGCGGATTTCACCAAGGCCGTGGGTCTGGAGATGGACGGATCCGGCTTCGGCATGGGCACGCGCTCCAAGCGCTATGCCATGGTCGTGAAGGACGGGAAGGTCACGCACCTCGCGGTCGAGGAGCCGGGCGAATTCAAGGTGTCCTCGGCGGAATCGGTGCTGGGCGCCCTCTGACCCGTCAGGACGCCTTCCGGAACGGGGCGAGGCCGGCGTTCGCGAGCGCGTCGGCCCGCTCGTTCCCCTCGTGGCCCGCGTGGCCCTTCACCCAGTGCCAGTGCACGTCGTGGCGCGCGGCTTCCGCCTCCAGCGCCTGCCAGAGGTCGGCGTTCTTCACCGGCTTCTTCTCCGCGGTCTTCCAGCCGTTCGCCTTCCAGCGCCTGAGCCACTTGGTGATGCCGTCGCGCAGATAGGCGGAATCGGTCCACAGGTCGACCCGGCAGGGCCGCTTCAGCGCCTTGAGCGCCTCGATCGCGGCCGTCATCTCCATCCGGTTGTTGGTCGTCTGCGCCTCACCGCCGGTCAGTTCCCGCTCGCCCTTGTCGTGGACCAGAAGCGCCCCCCAGCCGCCGGGGCCGGGATTGCCCGAGCAGGCCCCGTCCGTGAAGATCGTCACGCGGTCCATCAGGCGTGCTCCAGCCCGTATTCCGCGGCGGTTTCCACGCCCATGTGAAAGCGCAGCTTGCGCGCATATTCGCGCGGATCCTTCGGCCGCACGAAGGCCGCCGGGTCGTGGTGGATCAGGTCATGCGCCCGCGTCAGCAGGAAGCGCAGCGCCGCGCCCCGCGCCAGAACGGGAAGCGCCGCGATCTCCGCTGCACTCAGCTTGCGCTCGGCATCGTAGGCCGCGAGCAGCGCGCGCCCCTTGGTCACGTTGTAGCTGCCGTCGGCCTCGAAGCACCAGGCGTTGAGGCAGATCGCGACGTCATAGGCGAAGGCGTCGGTGCAGGCGAAGTAGAAGTCGATGAAGCCCGACAGCTTCTCCTTCACGAAGAAGACGTTGTCGGGGAAGAGGTCCGCATGGATCACGCCCGCCGGCAGCCCGCGCGGCCAATCGGCCTCCAGCGCCGACAGCGCGCCCGCGATCAGGTCCTCCAGCCCGCGCTCGATCTCGTCGGCGCGGCCCTTGAAGCGGTCGTAGAGCGGCCGCCAGCCCGCGACAGACAGGTCGTTCGGGCGATCCATGGGGAAGTCCGCGCCCGCGTGGTGCAGGCGGGCAAGGCCGCGGCCAAGCTCTGCGCAATGGGTGACGCCCGGGCGGCGCACCCAGACGCCGTCGAGGAAGGTGACGATGCACGCCGGCCGCCCCGCCAGCGTCCTCAGCGCCTTGCCGTCGCGGCCCTTGACCGGCACCGGGCACTTCAGGCCGCGCGCGGCCAGGTGCTCCATCAGCCCGATGAAGAAGGGCAGGTCGCCCGCGTTCACCCGCTTCTCGTAGAGCGTCAGGATGTAGAACCCCGTCTCCGTGTGCAGGAGATAGTTGGTGTTCTCCACCCCCTCCGCGATGCCCTTGATGGAGAGCGCCTCGCCCAGCGGATACTCGGCCAGGAAGGCTTCCAGTTCCTCGTCCGTGACGTCGGTGTAGACGGCCATGGGCGTCAGGCGGGCTCGGACGCGGTCAGCGCGCGCGGCAGCTTGAAGCTGACGTTCTCCTCGCGCACCCGCACCTCCTCCACGCGCACGCCGCGGTGCGCGCGGAACGCCTCGATCACCTCCTCGACGAGGATTTCCGGCGCCGACGCCCCCGCCGTGATGCCGAGCGTGCGCACATCGTCGAACGCCGCGCAGTCGAGGTCGGCGGCCCGTTGAACCAGTTGCGCGCGTGCACACCCCGCGCGTTCCGCCACTTCCACGAGGCGCATGGAGTTCGAGGAGTTCGGGGCGCCGATCACCAGCATCGCCTCGACCCGTTCGGCGAGGATCTTCACCGCTTCCTGCCGGTTCGTCGTGGCGTAGCAGATGTCTTCCTTGTGCGGGCTGGCGATCTCCGGAAAGCGCGACTTCAGCGCCTCGACGATGGCGGCGGTGTCGTCGACCGACAGCGTGGTCTGCGTGACATAGGCGAGGCCCGCGCCCCGGTCGCCCTTGTCGGGCAGCCCCACGACATCCTCCACGGTCTCCACCAGGGTGATGGCGCCCTCGGGCAATTGCCCCATGGTGCCGATCACCTCCGGATGGCCGCGGTGGCCGATCAGGATGACATGGCGGTCCGCCCGGTGATGCCGGTCGGCATCGACGTGCACCTTGGAGACGAGGGGGCAGGTCGCGTCGAGGTAGAAGAGCCCGCGCTCCTCCGCCTCCGCCGGGACGGACTTCGGCACGCCGTGGGCGGAGAAGACGACCGGCACGCCGTCCGGCACCTCCTCCAGCGTGTCGACGAAGACCGCGCCGCGCGCCTGCAGGCTTTCCACGACATAGCGGTTGTGCACGATCTCGTGGCGGACATAGACGGGGCGGCCATACCGCTCCAGCGCCCGGTCGACGATCTGGATCGCCCGGTCGACGCCCGCGCAGAACCCGCGCGGCGCGGCCAGCAGGATCTCCAGCGCGCCGGGGCCGCCTGCGGTTTCGGTTTTCGGATCTGCCATTGCGCCTCGGTCCCGTTGCCCGGTCCGGCGAATCCCCCGCCGGACCTTGTCGCGCCCGCGTGCTGCCCGTAAAGTCCCGCCACGCCGAAAGGGCGCGGCCGTGGCCGTTCAGGGCCCGCGCGCCATAGAGACACGAGCCGCCGTCTCCCTGTCAAGGAAGCCGCGCGCCCGCCGCTGGAAGAGAGGTCCGTTGCCCATGACGTTCCGCATGCCGATTGCGCTGGGGGCTGCTGCCCTTCTGGCGGCCTGCTCCGGTCCCTCCAAGCAGGAGGAGGCGGCGACCACCACGCTCAAGGCCTGCCCGCAGGCGGTGATCCTCGGGGACGCGTCGCGCTATGTGCGCTTTACCGACCCCACCTCGCCGGTGCGCGAGAATGTCGCGGTCGCGGCCGAGATGATCTATGTGCGCTCGGCCTGCGAGCACGAGGACGGCAGTGTGCGCACCGCCCTCGGCGTCGACGTGCGCGCCGCGCTGGGGCCTGCGGCCAGCGGCGATGTCGCGTCCATGCCCTTTTTCGTGGCGGTTCTCGGCCCCGACGGGCGCATCCTGACCAAGGGCGTCTACGAGATGCAGAAGGGCTTCGACGAGGACGGCGCGATCGAGTTCGTGGAAGAGATCGGCACCGTCAGCATTCCCCTCGGCGAGGGGGCCAATCCTGCCGCCTACACGATCTATACGGGTTTCCAGCTCGACGAGGCGCAGGTCGCTTATCTGCGCGAAAGGTTCGCAAACTGACAGGCGTGGCTTGACTGGCGCGCCCGGTCAGCCATTATCGGACGATCTTCCCAGCGGGAGAGACCGGCCGCGCGCCGGCGCCGAAGGAGCAACCGCCCCGGAAACTCTCAGGCAAAAGGACCGCTGGGAAGCAAGGCGCTCTGGAAAGCGGGTGCGGCGTCATGTGAGCGCCGGCACCCCACCGAAGGAGTAAGGCAGGCAGGGCCGATGGCCGCCGCCGAATCTCTCAGGTTCCCGGACAGAGGGGGCGAAACGCGCAGCGGCGGGAGTCCGCCCCCGCGCGGTTCGGTTCCTTGAACACCGGCTCGGTAAAGGCGCGAGGGGCATCCATGGCACAGCATCCGACGGGCGATCTCCGCCGCACACCCCTTCATGCCCTGCATGTGGAGCTTGGCGCCCGCATGGTCGGCTTCGCGGGCTGGGACATGCCGATCCAGTTCGCCGGCATCCTCGCCGAGCATGCCCATGTCCGCGGCGCGGGCGAGGGGCCGTGCGGCGCGGGACTCTTCGACGTCTCGCACATGGGCCAGATCCGGCTGTCGGGCGAGGGCGCGGACGCCGCGCTCGAAGCGCTGGTTCCCGCCGACATCAGCGGCCTCAAGGACGGGCGCACCCGCTACACCCAGTTCACGACCGAATCGGGCGGCATCATCGACGACCTGATGGTCACGCGGCTGGGCGAGGACCTGGTCCTGGTGGTCAACGCGGCGCGCTTCGACGTCGACCTCGCGCATCTCAAGGGGCGGCTGCCCGGGGCCGTGCGGATCGAGGTGCTGGACAGCCTCGCCCTGCTTGCGCTGCAGGGGCCTTCAGCCGCGGAGGTGCTGGCGCGCCACGCAGGCGGCGTGGAGGGCCTCTCCTTCATGCAGACCGCCGAGATGGACATTGCGGGCGTTTCCGCGCGCGTCTCGCGCTCCGGCTACACGGGCGAGGACGGGTTCGAGTTCGCGGTTCCCGCCGACGAGGCGGAAGGCATCGCCCGCCTGCTGCTGGCCGAGCCGGAGGCGGCGCCCATCGGCCTCGGCGCGCGCGATTCGCTGCGCATGGAGGCGGGGCTCTGCCTCTACGGGCAGGACATCGACGAGACGACGAGCCCCGTGGAAGCCGGTCTTGCCTGGTCGATCCAGAAGCGCCGCCGCGCCGAAGGCGGCTTCCCCGGCGCAGACCGCATCCTGAGGGAACTGGAGCAGGGCACGGCCCGCACCCGCGTCGGCCTGCGCCCCGACGGCCGGGCCATCGCGCGCACCGGCACGCCGGTTCTGGCGGAGGAGGAGCGCATCGGCGCCGTCACCTCCGGCGGCTTCGGGCCGAGCGTCGGCGGACCCATCGCCATCGCCTATGTGCCCCCCGCGCACGCTGCGGCGGGCACGGCCGTTTCCCTCGACCTGCGCGGCCGGGCAGAGCCCGCGCGCGTCGTCGGGCTTCCCTTCGTTCCCCATCGCTATCACCGCTGAGGAGAGCTTCGCATCATGGCAGCCACCATCCGCTACACCGAGGATCACGAGTGGGTCCGCGTCGACGGCGACATCGCGACCGTCGGCATCACCGCCCACGCGCAGGAGCAGCTTGGCGACATCGTCTTCATCGAGCTTCCAGACGTGGGCCGCACCTTCGCCCAGAAGGACGAGGCGGGCGTGATCGAATCGGTCAAGGCGGCGAGCGAGCTTTACGCGCCTGTCTCCGGCGAGATCGTCGAGACGAATGCGGCCATCGTCGACGATCCGGCGCTGGTCAACCGCGATCCGATGGGCGAGGGCTGGTTCGTGAAGATCCGCCTTTCGGACGCGGGCGAGCTTGACGGCCTGATGGACGAGGCGGCCTACGCCGCGCACGCGGGCTGAGACCAGGACAGGACCGAGGACGAGAGGGCGCCATGACGGGCCAGCACGACACCGCGATGCACGATCTCGAGGGACGCGACGTCTTCATCCGCCGGCACATCGGGCCGGGGCCGGAGGACCAGGCCAAGATGCTGAGGGCGCTGGGCGTCGACAGCCTGGACGCGCTGATCGGCACGGTCGTGCCTCCGGCGATCCGGCGCGAGGGACAGATGGCGCTCGACCGCCCGCTGACGGAGGCGGAGGTGCTGGACGAACTGCGCGGGCTTGCCGACCGCAACCGGCGCATGATCTCGCTGATCGGGCAGGGCTATCACGGCACGGTGACGCCGCCCGTCATCCAGCGCTGCGTGCTGGAAAACCCGGCCTGGTACACGGCCTACACGCCCTATCAGCCGGAGATCAGCCAGGGCCGTCTCGAGGCGCTGATCAATTTCCAGACGCTGGTGACGGACCTCACCGGCCTCGACATCGCCAATGCCTCGCTGCTCGACGAGGGCACGGCGGCGGCCGAGGCGATGACCCT
>JAJLJT010000200.1:0-15562 GCA_033844555.1 Alphaproteobacteria bacterium
GAGATGGTATAGTTTTTTATCGCGCCTGAAGGTTGCGAGAATATTTATAGTGGATTTTCTGTTTCCTGCATTAATGGGCGGAGCTGCATTATGTGTATGGATATATAGAGCGCTACCATACTTTCGAAGTGCTTAGCTGTAAGCCTCTCCCAAACACCCCGACGACCTCCACATGGGCGGACCAGACGAACTGGTCGATGGGGGTGACTCGGGTGAGGGTGTAGCCGGCGTCGAGCAGGATGCGCGCGTCGCGCGCGAACGTCGCGGGGTTGCAGGACACCGACACGATCCGGGGGATCAGGCCGGTCGCGCGGGCGGCGGCAAGCTCCCGAAACTGCGCCTCGGCCCCCGCGCGCGGCGGGTCGATGACGACGGCGGCCGTCTCCAGATGCGAGGCGCCCGCGTGCGGCCCGCCGGACAGCAGGCCCGCGCCCGTGGCGGCAGACGCGCCCCCCGATCCGTCCCGGGACGCGCCCCCGGAGGCCGCGCCGGAGGCATCCTGGCCCGCGCCCTTGGGCGCCCCCCTGGGCACTTGAGCCGATAGCGGCCTGCCGAGGGTCGCGCCCGCCAACTCCTCCACCCGCAAGGGGCTGCGAAACAGGTCGCGGCGGGCGAAACTCAACCGCTTGGCGGCGGCACTCGCGCCCCCACGCTCCCGATCCAGCGCGCGGATGCCGCCTTCGAACGCGGCCAGCGCGTCCGCATTGCCCTCCACCCCATGCACGGGCGCAATCGCGGCCAGCGGAAAGGCGAAGGTGCCGACGCCGCAAAAGAGGTCGAGGATGCGGGCGGGCGGCGGGTCCATCCCCTCCAACCCCGCCAGAACCGCGGCGATCAGGGCGGCCTCGCCCTCCGCACTCGCCTGCGCGAAGACGCGCGGCGGCACCGGAACGGGCGCGCCGCCCACGCGCAACACGGGCGGACGGCGCAGCGCCACCACCTCCCGGTCCAGCGTCAGACGGGCGAGGTCGTGCGCGCCCGCAAACTCCGCCAGGTCCATCAGCAGGGCGGCGTCGGGCGCGCGGCCGCCCGCAAGCTCCAGATCCACACCCGCTTCGGTCAGGAGGAGATGGGCGCGCATCTCCGACTTCGGCTTGAGGAGACGCGGGGCGAGCGCCTTCAGCGGCGCGATCAGGGCCGACAGCGCCGGGTGCAGCACGGGGCAGGCGTCGATATCGACCACCGCGTTCGTGCCGCGCGCCTGAAAGCCCACGGCGGCGGTGTTCCTCTCCCGCGGCCTGAGCGTCAAGGCCGCGCGCCGCCGGGTGCCGGGGGGCGTGGCGACGGTCGCGTCCACTTCGGCCTCGATCCCGTGGGCGGCAAGCGCGCCGAGGACCGCCTGCCGCTTGAAATCGGCCTGCGCGGGGGCGGAGAGATGCTGCACGCTGCACCCGCCGCACGCGCCGAACGCGGGGCAGGGGGCGGGGACGCGGTCGGGGCCTTCCTCCAGCACCTCCAGCACCTCGGCACGGGCGCCGGCGACGCGCGCGCGCACCAGATCGCCCGGCGCGGTCAGGGGGACGTGGATCGCGCCCCCCTCAAGATGCGCGACGCCGTCGCCGAGGTGGCCGAGGGCTTCGATCCGCAAGGTCTCGACGCGGGAGGGCGCGGGGGCCGCGGGCTTGCGGGCGCGGGAAGGGCGGCGGGGACGGCTCATGCGGAAGGCTCCTTCGCCGCGGCGACCAGGTATTCGATGTTGCCGTCGCCGCCGGGGATGGGGCTCTCCATCTCGCCCAGCACGCGCCAGCCGTGGGCGGCCAGCATCTCCCGCACGCGGGCGAGTGCGGCGGCGCGGGCGGCGGGGTCGCGGACGATGCCGCCCCTGGCGAGCGCGTCGCGCCCGGCCTCGAACTGCGGCTTCACCAGCGCGACGAGACGGGCGCCGGGCAGGCTGAGGGAGAGCGCCGGCGGCAGCGCCAGCGTCAGCGAGATGAAGGAGAGGTCCGCGACGATCAGGTCCGGCGGGCGGGGGAGGTCCGCCGCGGTCAGGTCGCGGGCGTTCACCCCCTCGCGCGACGTCACGCGGGGGTCGGCGGCAATCTCGGGCGCAAGCTGGGCGTGGCCGACGTCGAGGGCGAGGACGGACGCCGCGCCGCGCTCCAGCAACACCTGCGTGAAGCCGCCGGTCGACGCGCCGAGGTCGAGGCAGGCGAGGCCCGCGGGCGAAATGCCGAAGCGGTCGAGGGCGGCGTCGAGCTTTCGCGCGCCCCGGCTCACCCACCGGTCGGCGGGGTCGGGGGCGAGGGCGAGGGCGTCCGGGTCGACCTGCTGGCCGGGGCGGGTGACGGGGGCGCCGGAGACGCTCACGCGCCCCTCCGCGATGGCGGCCTGGGCGCGCGCGCGGGTCGGGCAGAGACCCGCCCGGACCAGCGCGAGGTCGGCGCGGACCCGGGCGCTCATGTGCGCAACATGGGCGCTTGCATGGGCGTTTTCATGCACTTTCCCCATGGGTTTCGTGCATGGGCGCGCATGGGCGATTGCCTCAGGCCGAGAGGCGCTTGCCGCCCCGCGCGGCCACGAGAGAGCGGGCGAGGCGGACGATGTCGTCGCATGAAAGCCCCGCCTCAACATATTGTTTTTCCGGCGTATTGTGGTCGATGAAGCGGTCGGGAAGCGTCATCGTCCGCACCTTCAGGCCGCCGTCGAGCAGGCCCTCCTCGCTCAAAAAGTGCAGCACATGTGCGCCGAAACCGCCGGTTGAACCTTCCTCGATCGTGATGAGGGCCGCATGGGAGGATGCAAGGCTGCGGATGAGGTCACGGTCGAGCGGCTTGGCGAAACGCGCGTCGGCGACGGTGGCGCTAACCCCTTGATCTGCAAGGGTCTCGGCGGCCTTCTGCGCTTCGGCCAGCCGGGCGCCGAGGGAGAGGATGGCGACGTCCGTCCCCTCGCGCACGATGCGGCCCTTGCCGATCTCCAAAACCTCAGCAATTTCAGGGAGTTCGACGCCAACCCCCTCGCCGCGCGGATAGCGGAAGGCGATGGGCCCGCTGTCGTGCCGGGCGGCGGTCGCGACCATCCGGGCGAGTTCCCGCTCGTCCGCGGCCGCCATCACCACGAAGTTCGGCAGGCAGCAGAGATAGGCGAGGTCGAAGGAGCCTGCGTGCGTCGCGCCGTCCGCGCCGACGAGGCCCGCCCGGTCGATGGCGAAGCGCACCGGCAGGTTCTGGATCGCGACGTCGTGCACCACCTGGTCGTAGGCGCGCTGCAGGAAGGTCGAGTAGATCGCCGCGAAGGGCCGCATCCCCTCCGCCGCCAGCCCCGCCGCGAAGGTCACGCCGTGCTGCTCCGCGATGCCGACGTCGAAGCAGCGGTCCGGGTGCGCCTTGGCGAAGAGGTTGAGGCCCGTGCCGTCCGGCATCGCAGCCGTGACCGCGACGATGCGGGTGTCGCGGTCGGCTTCCTTGATGAGGTAGTCTGCGAAGACCCGCGTGTAACTGGGCGCGTTCGCGATGCTTTTCTTCTGCGCGCCGGTCGCGGGATCGAACTTGGAGACGCCGTGATACTTGTCGGCGGAGGCTTCGGCGGGCGGATAGCCCTTGCCCTTCTGCGTGACCACGTGGACCAGGATCGGGCCGTTCTCCTGCTCCCGCACGTTCTGCAGGACGGGCAGCAGCACGTCGAGGTCGTGGCCGTCGATCGGGCCGAAATACTGGAAGCCCATCTCCTCGAACAGGGTGCCGCCGAAGGCCATGCCCTTGGTGAACTCCTCCACCCGGCGCGCCACGCGCTCCAGCCCGCCCGGCAGGCGGTGGGTGATGGACTTCATCTGCTCGCGGAAGCCCTGGTAGGTCTGGCCGGACCAGAGCTTGGTGAAATAATGGCTCATCGCGCCGACGGGCGGGGCGATCGACATGTCGTTGTCGTTGAGGATGACGATCAGCCGGCTGTCCATCGCGCCGGCGTTGTTCATCGCCTCATAGGCCATGCCGGCGGACATCGCGCCGTCGCCGATCACCGCGACGACATTGCGCCGCTCGCCCTTCAGGTCGCGCGCGACCGCCATGCCGAGGCCGGACGAGATCGAGGTGGAGGAGTGCGCCGCCCCGAACGGGTCGTATTCGCTCTCGTCGCGCTTGGTGAAGCCGGAAAGCCCGCCGCCCTGGCGCAGCGTGCGGATGCGGCCGCGCCGCCCGGTCAGGATCTTGTGCGGATAGCACTGGTGGCCGACGTCCCAGATCACCCGGTCGTGCGGCGTGTCGAAGACATAGTGCAGCGCGACCGTCAGCTCGACGACGCCCAGCCCCGCGCCGAGGTGCCCGCCGGTCACGGAGACGGCGTCGATCGTCTCGGCCCGCAACTCGTCGGCAAGCTGGCGCAGCTCCTCCGGCCGCAGCCGGCGCAGGTCGGCAGGGATGGTCACGGTGTCCAGCAGCGGCGTCGCAACGCCCGGGCGCGCACTCTCGTCCGTCAACTCCGGTTCCTCTTCACTTGCTGCCGGTCCGCCACGGAGGGCGCCGGCCACGCGCACCGACGGGAGACGATGGCTCCCGAAAGCGCCTTTCTACCCCATATGGGCCGCAGGGGCGCAATGGGCAAAGATGCGGATGGCGCAGGCGCGAAACCGCCCCGCGCGCATCGCCGCATCGCCTAGCACGCCCGAACGGAGAACGAAAGCGGTAGGGCGTGCCCTTGCGCTAGTGCTCCCGCTCGACCGTAAAGCGCGCAGCGGCGCGAAGGCCCTCGGCGCGGCCGTCGAAGTGGGCGAGGTGCTCGACCGCCTGATCGACCAGCAGGCGGGCGCGCGCCTTTGCGCCCTCGACGCCCAGGATGTCCACGAAGGTGGTCTTGCCGGCGTCCGCGTCCTTGCCGGTCGCCTTGCCGACCTTGTCCGCCTCTCCCGTCACGTCCAGCAAATCGTCGGCGATCTGGAAGGCGAGGCCCAGGTCGTGCGCATAGCCCGCGAGCGCCTTCATCGCCTGCGGTCCCGCCTTGCCCAGCAGGCCGCCCGCCTCGCACGCCACCGCGATCAGCGCGCCGGTCTTCATGCGTTGCAGGCGCGTCACCTGCGTCTCGTCGGCGGCCTGCCGTTCTGCCGTCAGGTCCAGCATCTGGCCGCCCACCATGCCGGCCCAGCCCGCCGCCTGCGCGATCTTGAGCGCGAGTTCCGCGCGCACGTGCGCGTCCTCGTGCGTGCGCGGGTCGCAGACGATCTCGAAGGCGAGCGTCAGCAGACCGTCGCCCGCCAGGATCGCGGTCGCCTCGTCGAAGGCCCTGTGCACGGTCGCCCGGCCCCGGCGCATGTCGTCGTCGTCCATGGCGGGCAGGTCGTCGTGCACCAGCGAATAGGCGTGCACGCACTCGATGGCCGCGGCGGCGCGGACCGCGCGCGCGGGGTCGACGGCGAACAGGTGCGCGGTTTCCAGCACCAGGAAGGGCCGCATCCGCTTGCCGGGGCCGAGCGCGGCATAGCGCATCGCTTCCGCCAGCCGTCCGCCGCCGTCGTTCGCGTCCGTGCGCGGCAGCAGGCGGGCGAGTGCCGTGTCCACCTCCTCAGCGCGGGCGGCGAGACGCGCCGAGAACGCCTCGGGGCCGTCGCCCGCGGTCATTTTTCCCCGTCTCCGTCGAGTGGCTGGGCCGACAGCGACCCGTCGGCGGCGACGAGGATCTTCTCGATGCGCGCCTCGGCGTCCTTCAGCTTCGCCTCGCAATGGGCGCGCAGATGGCTGCCGCGGGTGTAAAGCTCGATGGAATCCTCCAGCGCGACGCGCCCCGATTCCAGCCGCTGCACGATCTTCTCAAGCTCGCCCAGCGCTTCCTCGAAGCTCATGGCGCGCACGTCGTCGGGCAGTGTCTTGCTGTCCTCGGCCATCGGCGTGATCTCCCCTTGCGTTTCGTTCGCTCCGCGCGGCCTCAGCCCAGGCGCATCAGCGCCGCGACATGGGCGGCGGCGCTGCGGGCCAGCGCGTCGAGGTCGTAGCCGCCTTCGAGCGCGGAGACAAGCCGCCCGCCGCAATAGCGCTCCGCGACCTCCATGATCTCCCGCGTGGCCCAGGCGAAGTCGGCTTCCGACAGCGCCATGTCGGCCAGCGGGTCGTCGGCATGCGCGTCGAAGCCCGCCGACAGCAGGATGAACTCCGGCTCGAACCGCTCCAGCCGGTCGAGCAGCGTCTCGAACGCCTCGCGGAACTGGTCGGAACCCGCGCCCGGCGGCAGCGGCACGTTCACGATATTGCCCGCGACGCCGCGCTCCTGCGCCGCCCCGGTGCCGGGGTAGAGCGGCATCTGGTGCGTCGAGCCGTAGAACAGCGCGTGGTCGTGCTCGAAGATCGCCTGCGTGCCGTTGCCGTGGTGCACGTCCCAGTCGATCACCGCGATCCGGTGCAGCCCGTGCACCATCCGCAGGTGGTGGGCGGCGACGGCCACATTGTTGAACAGGCAGAAGCCCATGGCCGTGCGCGGCTCGGCATGGTGGCCGGGCGGGCGGATCGCGCAGAAGGCGTTGTCGGCCTCGCCCGCCATGACCGCGTCCGCCGCCGCGATCACCGCGCCCGCGGCTCGCAGGGCCGCTTCGCCCGTGCCCGGGCAGGCGATCGTGTCGGCGTCGAGCGGGGCGAACCCCGTCTCCGGCACGCGGGCCAGCAGCGCCGTCACATGCTCGCGCGGGTGGGCCAGCGCGATCTCGTCGACGCGGGCCAGCGGGGCCTCGCGGCGTTCGAGCGCCGCGAATCGCGGATCGTCGAGCGCGCGCAGCACGGCCTGCAGGCGCGCCACGCGTTCCGGGTGGCCGGGCGGCGTCTCGTGCGCGAGGCAGGCGGGATGGGTGAAGAGTGCCGTGGTCATTTGCAGCCGATCCTGACGCGCCGGGCGGGGCCGCGCAAGACGGCTTTCGGCGGTGCGTGCGGGCGCGCGGGGCAGGGCTGCCCTTGCCGCGGCCCTGTTGCCAACTTATCCCTCAAGGCGCCCGCCGGGGTATATTGAGACGCGAACGCCAAGGAGGTCCTGTTTCATGGACAGCATCACGAACGCCCTGAACCTGCAGGAGATGGAGGCGCTGACCGCCCGTCTCGTCGAGATGGGCGTGCAATACGGGCTGAGCATCGTCGGCGCCATCCTCATCCTGATCGGCGGCTGGATCATCTCCGGCTGGGCCAAGCGGGGGTTCGAGCGGGCGCTGGCGCGCGCCGGTCTCGACCAGACCATCCGCCCGGTACTGGGCTCTGTCGTGCGCTACGGTATCCTGCTCGTCACGCTCGTCGTCGTGCTGAACCAGTTCGGCGTGCAGACCGCCAGCCTCATCGCGGTCCTCGGCGCCGCGGGCCTCGCCATCGGCCTTGCGCTGCAGGGCACGCTGTCGAACGTCGCCGCGGGGGTCATGCTGCTGATCCTGCGGCCGATCAAGGTGGGGGAGTTCGTGGAGGCCGCCGGCACCTCCGGCACCGTGAAGTCCATCGACCTCTTCACGACGGAGCTTGCGACCGCCGACAATGTCTACATCTCGGTCCCGAACTCCGCGATCTTCGGGCAGGTCATCACCAATTACTCGCGCAATCCGACGCGCCGCCTCGATCTGACGCTCTCCATCGACTACGAGGACGACATGGACAAGGCGATTGCGCTCGCCCGCGACGTGCTGGAGGGCGACCCGCGCATCCTCGCCGAGCCTGCGCCGACCGTGGCGGTGAAGGCGCTGGGGGCCTCCTCCGTCGACATCGCGGTGCGCGGTTTCGCGACCACGGCGGACTATTGGGGCGCCTATTTCGACATCACCAAGCGGCTCAAGGAACGCTGCGACGCCGCCGGCATCTCGATCCCGTTCCCGCAGCAGGTGCTGACCGTGCGCGGCGGCCGGATGCCCGAGCCGGAGGCGACCTCCTCCTGAATCGGCCGGAGGCGACCTCCTCCTGAATCGGCCGGAGGCGACCTCTTCCTGAATCGGCCGGAGCCGGAGTGCGCGGGTTCCTCGTCCTAGTCCGGCACCAGCACATAGCCCTCGCCGCGCTGCGTCTTGAGATAGCGCGGTCGGCGGGGGTCCGTTTCGATCTTCCGGCGCAGGCGCGTGACCTGCACGTCCACGGCGCGGTCGTCGCGCGCGTCCGCGCCCATCCGCTCGATCAGCGCGGCGCGGCTGAACACCGCGCCCGGCCGGCTCGCCAGCGCCGCCAGCAGCGCGCGTTCCCCGTCCGTCAGGTGGATTTCCTCGTCCTCGCGCATCAGCCGTCCGCTGCCGGGCTCGAACGCCATCGGCCCCAGCGCCACCCGCTCCCCGCGCGCCGGGCCCGCCGCTTCCGTCCGCCGCAGGATCGCGCCCAGCCGGAGCAGCAGTTCGCGCGGCTCGAACGGTTTGGCGAGATAGTCGTCCGCCCCGTGCGACAGGCCCTCGATCCGGTCCTCCACCTCGCCCCGCGCGGTCAGCAGCAGCACGGGCACGTCGCGCGCCGCGCCCGTCGCGCCCGCCCGGATCGCGCCGGTCAGCGAGAACCCGTCCTCGCCCGGCATCATCACGTCGAGCACGATCAGGTCGAACGCCAGCGCCTTCATCAGCGTGCGCGCCTCCGCGGCGTCGGCGGCCGCGCTCACGCGGTATCCGCGGTCGCGCAGGAAGCGCTCAAGCAGCGTCCGGATGCGCCGGTCGTCGTCGACCACCAGGATGTGCCGCTCGTCGAGGTGCGCGCCCACCGCGCTCACCGCCGGTTCACGAAGTCGAGGATGGCGTCGCGCTCCTCCTCGTCGAGCAGGCCCGCCAGCACCTTGCGCCAGCCCGCCACCGCCTCGGGCCCCGCCTGGCGGTAGGCGCGGGCGACCCGTTCGCGCTGGATCGCGGCCACGCGCGCGGCCAGCGTCTCGCCCGCGGGCGTCAGCCGCAGGATGCGCTTGCGCCGGTCGTCGCGGCCCTGGCGGCTTTCGATCATGCCGTCCTCGACCAGCTGTTTCAGCACGCGCGAGAGCGACTGCTTCGTGATCTTCAGGATCTGCAGGAGTTCCGCCACCGACAGGCCGGGGCGGGCCTTCACGAAATGGATGACGCGGTGATGCGCGCGCCCGTATCCGTGCTCTGCAAGAATCGCATCGGGGTCCGAGGTGAATGCCCGGTATGCGAAATACAGAAGTTCGATCCCCTGCCGCAGCTCTTCATCCCGTAAATACAGCAGATTTTGCCCCGCGGCGTCGGTGCGGGCGGCAAACGGGACGGGCGGTTTCTTTAAGTCAGCCATGTTGACTTATTTTCCTCGGAATGTTACCGATTGCAAGTGTCCGGCGACATAAACGTTCGTGACACGGTGTTGGCATGAAAGAAACGTAAACCTTATCGGAAACGTCCAGGGCCGCCCGCAGCGCTGTCGTTCTGCGGGTCCGCGGCCCGGAAAGCAAGGGGGAAACCCGAAAATGTCGCTCGTTCCCTTCGATGATCGGGACGGCCAGATCTGGCTGAACGGCGCCCTCATTCCCTGGCGGGATGCGAAGGTGCACATCCTCACGCACGGCCTGCACTACGCCAGCGCCGTATTCGAGGGCGAGCGCGTGTACGACGGCGTGGTGTTCAAGGGCCGGGAGCATACGGAGCGTCTGTTCCGCTCTGCCGAGCTGATGGGCATGGCCGTTCCCTACACGGTCGACGAGATCGAGCGGGCGAAGGCCCAGACCGTCGCGGCGCAGGGCTTTGCGGACGCCTATGTCCGTCCCATCGTCTGGCGCGGGTCTGAGATGATGGGCGTCTCCGCCCAGGCCGCGCGCATCAATGTCGCCATCGCGGTGTGGCAGTGGCCGTCCTATTTCGATCCGGAGCAGCGGATGAAGGGCATCCGCCTCGACATCTCGCAGTGGCGGCGTCCCGCGCCCGACACCGCTCCCTCGGCGGCGAAGGCGGCCGGCCTCTACATGATCTGCACGCTGTCGAAGCATGCTGCGGAGGCGAAGGGGTTTGCCGACGCGCTGATGCTCGACTATCGCGGCCGCGTGGCGGAGGCGACGGGCGCCAACATCTTCTTCGTGAAGGACGGCGTCATTCACACGCCGACGCCGGACTGCTTCCTCGACGGCATCACGCGCCGCACGGTCATCGGGCTGGCGAAGGCCCGCGGGATCGAGGTGGTGGAGCGCGCGATCATGCCGGAGGAGCTGGAGGGGATGCAGCAGTGCTTCCTGACCGGCACGGCGGCGGAAGTGACGCCCGTCTCGCAGATCGGCCCCTACAGCTTCGAGGTGGGGGAGATCGTCCGCGCCCTCGTCGCCGACTATGACGGCGCGGTGCGCCAGCGCCTCGCGGCCTGACGCCACACGCTCTCGGGCGCAATCGATTTCCGCGCCCCCGTCCGGTCCGCCGGGCGGGGGCGTCGGCGTTTTGCGGCGAAGATGCGGGGGGGGGGTAGGGGGCTATTGCTCCGCGATGAAGGCGCCCTGCGCGAAGGCGTTGCCGTCGGTCACGCTCCAGACGCCGCCCACTTCCTCCGGTCCGGTCTGGGCCGGGTCCGCGCGGCCATAGAAGTTTGCGTTGAACGTGCCCGTGTAGGTGCCGCTCGCGAGCGTTCCGCTGAACGCGTTGTTGCGCGCGGCGACATTGGTCGACGCGCCGGTCAGCGTGCGCGCCCAGGGGCTCGCGCTGAAGTCCAGCGTCAGCGCCGCGGTGCCGAGGCCGAAGTCCACGTCCACGGTCGAGGTGCCGGTCAGGTCCGTCTCCACGCCCGCGACGTCGAGCAGGCCCTCGGCCACGCCGGTGTAGGTCGCCGTGCCCGCGCCCGGCACGTCGATCGTTGGGGCCAGCAGGCCGAACGCCAGGTAGCCGCGGTCGCGGCTGCCCGTCGACCGCTCGACCCGCGACCAGCGGCCGAACGAGACGTGCTCGGGCAGGGCGTTCGCGTCGCGGCCCGGCAGGCGCACGATCCATTCGAAATCGAAGGCGGCGTTGGCGTCCGTATAGGTGCGCCGCGTGCCGTCGTCCGCCACCAGGTTGGCGGCGAGGAAGGTGCGGTCCATGGCGCTCGACGCGATCAGCGTGCCCGGCGTTTCCGCCTCGACCCGGAAGCCGCTGTAGTTGGAAAAGACGGTGACCCGGTTGTTGCCGCCGCTTGCCGACTGCCTGGTCTCGAAGGTGGTTCCCGCCTGGTCGCGGCTGAAATACACCGCGGACGGCGAATAGATCTGGATCGTTCCGATCTGGTCGAGCGGTGTCGTCAGGTTGACGAAGTCACCGGCGCTGCCGCCGCCGCATGCCGTCACAAGAAGCGGTGCGGCGACCGCAAGAATGGCGTGAAATCCTGTGCGTGGTCCCATGAGTGCCCCCCCGACCGGGCTTTCGCCCACCGATTCGAGATCGATTTGAATAAAATTTATTCGATATTTACAGAATTTGCCCGTGCGAATTCGCGCGCCGTGGGGCCGGGGGCGGGATGCGTCGGGATTCGGGCATGGAAAAGGGCGCCGGGGATGTCCCGGCGCCCTGTCCTTGCGTCGCCGTGCCTTGTCTGCGCGGCGGATGGCGTGTCGCGGCCTATTGCTCGGCCGCGAAGCCGCCATAGACGAAGTCGGTGGCGTTGATCAGGCGGAAGACGCCGCCCACTTCCTCCGGCCCGTCGATGCCGGCGTCGGTGCGTCCGAAGAAGTTGGCCGTGAAGCTGCCGCTGTAGCCGCCGCCCGCCGCCGTGCCGGAGAACACGCTCGACCCGGCGGTGACATTGTTCGACGTGCCGGTGATCGTCGCGCCGAAGGGCGAGCCGGTGAAGTCGATCGTCAGGTTCGCGTCGCCCGTGCCGAAGTTGACGGCCACGGTCGAGGTGCCGGTCAGCGCGTCGGGGGCGAAGCCCGCGCGGTCGCGCACACCTTCCGCGACGCCGGTATAGGTCGCCGTGCCCGCAGCCGGGACATCCGTGCCGGGCGCCACCTGGCCGAACACCAGGAAGCCCGTGTCGCGGTTTCCGGCGACCGGGTCGGAGCGGGTCCAGCGGCCGAAGGCCACATGCTCCGGCAGGGCGTCGGCGTCGCGGCCGGGCAGGCGCACCTGCCATTCATAGTCCAGCGTGCCGTCGGTGTTCTGGTAGACACGGGTGTCGCCCACCGTCGCCACCAGGTCGCCCGCCGTGAAGGTCCGGTCCATAGATCCCGGCGCGGTGAACGAGCTGACCGTCTCCGCCTGCACGCGGAACTGGCTGTAATTGGCGCCGACCGTCACCCGGTTCGTCGTGTTCGGCGAGGAGATCGTCGACTGGAACCCGCCGCCCGCAGAGCGCGACAGATAGGTGTTCGACGAGTTGTAGATCTGCAGGAACGTGACCTGGTCGAGGGGCGTGTTGACCCCCAGGCCGCCGCCGCCGCCCCCGCCGCCGCCACAGGCTGCGAGGAGAAGCGGCGCCGTCAGGGCGGCAGTCGAGGCAAGCAGGCGACGAATGGACATGGCACAGAATCTCCCGAATCGCGTGTCATTCTGACATTGCTGGGACGATTTCCCAGTTTTATGCCATTCTCTGCAAGTCTCAGGCCGCTTGCTCAGCCGCTTTCCTTGGAGGTGTTGCGCCAACGCTCCGCTGCGGTGTCGTCGCTGTCGCGGGCGGCGACCCAGGTCTGGCCGTCCTCGCGGTCTTCCAGCTTCCAGAACGGCGCGCGCGTCTTGAGATAATCCATCAGGAAATCCGCCGCCTCGAAGGCGGCCGCCCGGTGCGCCGACGCCGTCACCACGAGCACGATCCGGTCGCCGGGGTAGAGCGTGCCGTAGCGGTGGATCACCCGCACGCCCTGCAGCGGCCAGCGCTCTTCCGCCTGTGCCACGATGCGTTCGAGTTCCCGCTCCGTCATGCCGGGATAGTGCTCCAGCGTCATGGCCGCGACGCCCGCCGCCTCGTTCTGCGCCCGCACCAGCCCGGTGAAGCTCACCACCGCGCCGATGTCGGTGCGCCCCTCGGTCAGCGCGGCGATTTCCGCGCCCGGATCGAAGTCCTCCGTCTGCACGCGGACCGTCATGGGCTCAGCCCCCCGTGACCGGCGGGAAGAACGCGACCTCGTCGCCGGGCTCGACCGGGGCGTCGGGGCCGGCGTGCGTCTGGTTGACGGCGGCGCGGATCAGGGCCGGGTCGGCGAAGGCTTCCGCGTGCCCCGGGCTTTGCGCGGCGAGCCAGGCCGCGAGCGCGCCCACCGTGCGCACGTCGGCGGGTGGCGAGACGGTTTCCTCGCCCGTGCCGATCTTCTGCCGCAGCCATGCGAAATAGAGCACCCGCATGCGTCTCACTCTCCCGCTGTGCCTTGGGGCCGCGCGGCCTCGTCCTGGGCGAAGACGTGGGCGAGCCCCGACCGCAGATAATCATAGCCGGTGTAGAGCGTCAGCGCAGCCGCGACCCAAAGTCCCGCGATCCCCGCATTGCTGAGCCCCGGCGCCAGCCGGTCGCCCTCCGGTCCCGCGACCAGCAGGCCCAGCGCGGCCATCTGCACCGCCGTCTTCCACTTGGCGAGCCAGGTCACGGGCACGCTGACCCGCGTCCCCGCAAGATATTCCCGCAGGCCGGAGACGAGAATCTCCCGGCTCAGGATCAGCACGGCGGCGAACACGTCCGCGCCCGCGATCGTCCCGTCGTGCACGAGCAGGATCAGCACCGCGCCCACCAGCAGCTTGTCGGCGATGGGGTCGAGCATGCGGCCGATGGCCGAGGTCTGGTTCCAGGCGCGCGCCAGGTAGCCGTCGAAATAGTCCGTGATGCACGCCGCCACGAACAGCGCGAGCGCCGCCCACCGTGCCGGACCCGTCCCCCAGTAGAGCAGAACGGCGACGGCCGGGACGGCCAGAATCCGGCCATAGGTCAGGAGGTTTGGCAGGCTGTAGGGCATCGTGCTTGCGGTTCTCGCATGGAACGCGCGGCCTGTCACGCCGTCCGAAGGGCGCACAAAAGAAATCGGCGCGGGGGTGTCCCGCGCCGAGGTGCGGCGGAGCTCTGCGACGAGGTGGGAGAGGGATGCTCCGCCGGGGATCCGGGAAAAGGGGGCGCCTAGAGCAGCACGATATCCACGCGCCGGTTCAGGATTTCGGCGACGCCGTCGCGGGTGCTGACCGCGGGCTGGGTCTCGCCCAGGCCCTGCACGTCGGCCTGCAGACCGCCCGCCATGGCTGCCAGCACGGCCCGCACATTGTAGGCGCGGCGCAGCGACAGCGCGTAATTGTAGATGTCCGTGCCCACGCGGTCGGCGTGCCCGCGGATCTGGATGCGCGCGCCTGGGGTTTCGCGCAGCATGCGTGCGATTTCCGTCAGCACTTCCTCCGCTTCCAGCGTCACCGTGTCGGCATCGAGGTCGAAGAACACGGTGAAGCGCTTGCCCTCGGGCGCGGCGGTCTGGCGGGCGACCTGCTCCAGGCCGAGCCGCGTGCGTTCGCGCGCCGAGGCGACGATGGGGGCGGGGGCGCTGGCCGTGGGGGCGGCCTCTGCCATGCGCCTGGCGTCGCGGGCCGGCATCATGCCGGGCAGGGCCTCGGGCAGGGGCTTCCCGGGCATCGCATAGCCCGGCATCGGCGCGCCCAGCGGCGGCAATCCGGCGCGCACGTCGCGGGCCTCGGTGATCCGGCCGGTGCGCGTGGTGGGGGACATGGCCGTGGCGATGCGCCAGTTGGCCTCGGTCATGGCCGACATGGCGGTTTCGAAGCGGTCCTTGCAGGCCGCCATCTTCTCCGGCTGCCGGTTTTCCTCGGCCTCTTCCTGCCAGCACTCGAAGGCGGTCTGCGCCTCCGCGGCGAGCGCGGGGTTCTCCTTGCGGGCGCCTGCGTCGAAGGCGGTGACGAGGCGCGTGCGCATGTCCTCCGCCACCGGCACCTGGGCGGGGGAAAGAGCGCGGGCGAACACCTCTTCCGGCAGCCGGGGCTTTCCGAAGCCCGCGGCGATGGCGCGGTTGGCGAAAATGTCGCTGTCGGTGTAGTCGCCGCGCTGGAACTCCGCGTCGGAGAGCGCGAGATAGCGCTCCTGCAGCGCGCGATGGAAGGGATCGCTCGCCGTCACCGTGTCGATGCGCGGGTCGTTCAGGCCCATGCCGGCGCAGGCGGTCACGAAAATGCCGGAGAAGGCGAGCAGGAACGCGCGCCGTGCGTCGCGCGCCAGCAGGCCGGCGGGGCTCGCGGTGCCCTTCGCCCGACGGGCGCGGCCGCTGCGGGCGGCGTGGTGGCGTTCCACCCGCTCCCGGAACTGTCGCTCGAGGCGCCAGGACTTCATCCAGTCCGACCTGTCCATGTTCAACTCCATCCGCAACGCAACAACGGTCGTCTCGCGGAAGAAGCAATCAAGAACCGTGCCAGCCGGATTGCCGGATGTTTCCACGCCCCGCGCGCCGGAGGGAGGGCGGGATACGGGGGGTGCGGTGGTGCAAAACGGGACAGTCGGGTTCTGCGGCTGTGCCGAAAACCCGCGTGCCGCGCCGTCGCTGCGGGCGGCGGGGGCAGGGGTCAGCCGGCCCAGAGCCTCACGATCGCGCCGTCGGGCCCTGTCTCTATGTTGATCCGTTCCGGCCGGTACTCTTGGCTCAGCGGTGCATTCGTCGTGTAGACGCGCAAGGGGCGGCCCGTCAGTTCGCTGACGAGCATCGGCTGCTTGACCATGCCGGCCGGCACGAGACGAAGGTATTCCGGAAGCGGCGGCGCGCAGTTGGCCGCGATCCAGGC
>JAJLJT010000201.1:0-1504 GCA_033844555.1 Alphaproteobacteria bacterium
TGCGCGGCGTCCAGGCGTTGTCGGCGTTGAGCAGCAGCGTGCCCCCCGGCTCCAGCCCGTCGATGATTTCCGCCTTGGCGTCGGCGATGCCCGACACGTCCGCGAAGTTTTCCAGGTGCACCGGCGCGACCGTCGTGATGATGGCGACGTGCGGGCGCGCGAGGCGCGAGAGCGGCGCGATCTCGCCCGCGTGGTTCATGCCCATCTCGATCACTGCGAAGCGGGTCTCGCGCGGCATGCGGGCGAGCGTCAGCGGCACGCCCCAATGGTTGTTGTAGGAGGCCTGCGCAGCGTGCGTTGCCCCTTGCGCGGCGAAGGCGGCGGCCAGGGTTTCCTTCGTGCTGGTCTTGCCGACGCTCCCCGTGACGCCGATCACCGTGCCGTCGATGCGTGCCCGCGCTGCGCGGCCGAGCGCGCGCAAACCGTCCAGCGTGTCCTCGACAAGCAGGAGCGGTGCATCGGCAGCCACGCCCCCGGGCACGCGCGCGACCATTGCCGCGGCGGCGCCGCGCGCCAGTGCATCCGCCACGAAGGCATGGCCGTCGCGGTTCTCCCCCTCAAGCGCCACGAACAGGTCGCCCGGAGCCAGCGTGCGGGTATCGATGGACACGCCCGTGACCGTCACATCGGCACCGATGCGTCCGCCGGTCGCCGCCGCCATCTCCGCCGAGGTCCAGAGAGGATGGGACGCCGTCATGCCGCCCCCTTTCCGCCGAGCGCGGCGATCGCCTCGCGCGCGACCTCCCGGTCGTCGAAGGGAATGACGCGCGCGCCGATCGTCTGGCCCGTCTCATGCCCCTTGCCCGCGATCAGCAGCACATCACCCGGACCCAGCGCCGCGACCGCCGCGAAGATCGCGGCACGCCGTTCGCCGCCGTCGATGGCACCCGGTGCAGCCGCCAGGATCTCTGCCCGGATCGCCGCCGGATCCTCGCTGCGCGGATTGTCGTCGGTCACGACCGCGCGGTCGGCGAGGCGCGCGGCCACCGCGCCCATAAGGGGGCGCTTGCCCCGATCGCGGTCGCCGCCGCAGCCGAAGACGACGTGCAGCGCGCCGCGCGCATGCGGGCGCAACGCCGCAAGAACGGTCTCGAGCGCGTCGGGCGTGTGCGCGTAGTCCACATAGACGGCCGCGCCGGACGGCGTCGTCCCCACCCGCTCCATCCGCCCGGGAACGGGCTTCAGCGCCGGCAATACGGCGAAGACCGCCTCGGCCTCCTCTCCGCTGGCGATGGCTAGCCCCGCGGCGGCCAGCGCATTCATCGCCTGAAACCGCCCGCTCAAGCCAAGTTCGATGCGCCGCTGCCGCCCGAAGGCGCGCACGGTGACCGTCTGGCCTTCGCCGTGGGGTTCGGCATCCTCAAGCGCGAAGTCGCGGCCGCCCGCGCCATAGGTCAGGACCTTGAGCCCGCGCGCCCAGCACACGTCCTCGAAATCCGCGAAGTGCGCGTCGTCGGCGTTCAGCACCGCGGTGCCGCCGGGCCCCAACACCTCGCCGAACAGG
>JAJLJT010000202.1:0-4945 GCA_033844555.1 Alphaproteobacteria bacterium
CTTCCACGACCTCCGGCCCGTAGCCCGCGATCTCGAACGCCTTGTACATGATCTCCGGCAGATGGTTCCGGATCGCGCCCGACGACAGCTCGATGCCGTTGCAGACGATGTCGTACTGGAAGGCCTTGATGGTCAGCGGATCCTGGGTCAGCAGCGCCTCCATCCCCCCTTGCGGCATGGAGAAGGGGTTGTGCGAGAACTCGACCTTCTTGTTGTCCTCGTCCCACTCGAACATCGGGAAGTCGACGACCCAGCAGAAGCGGAAGGTTCCTTCCTCCTGCAAGCCCAGCTCTCGCCCGATGCGCACGCGCGCCTGGCCCGCAAGCGCTGCCGCCCGGTCCGCCTGGTCGCAGGAGAAGAAGAGCGCATCGCCCGCCTTGAGCCCCGCCTTGTGCGCCATGCGGGCAAGCACGGGTGCGGGGATGAACTTCGCGATGGGCCCCTTGCCGGCCAGCGCGCCCGCTTCCTCGTCCAGCACGACATAGCCGAGGCCCGCCGCGCCCATGTCCTTGCGCGCCCAGTCGTTCAGCTTGTCGAAGAAGGAGCGCGGCTGCGACGCCGCGCCCGGCGCAGGGATGCCGCGCACCACGCCGCCCTTGGCGATCACGTTCTTGAAGGCGTTGAAGGTCACGCTCTCGTCCGTGAACTCCTCCGTCAGGTCGACGATCTCCAGCGGGATGCGCAGGTCGGGCTTGTCGCTGCCGTACTTCAGCATCGCCTCGGCGTACGGAATGCGCGGGAAGGTCGCGTCGGGCACGTGGCGGCCCGCGCCAAACTCCTCGAACAGGCCGCGCATGATCGGCTCGACCGCCTGGAAGACGTCCTCCTGCTCGACGAAGCTCATCTCGATGTCGAGCTGGTAGAACTCCCCCGGCGAGCGGTCGGCGCGCGCGTCCTCGTCGCGGAAGCAGGGCGCGATCTGGAAATAGCGGTCGAAGCCCGCGACCATGATCAGCTGCTTGAACTGCTGCGGCGCCTGCGGCAGGGCGTAGAACTTGCCGGGATGGAGGCGCGAGGGCACGAGGAAGTCGCGCGCCCCCTCCGGGCTCGACGCCGTCAGGATCGGCGTCTGGAACTCCATGAAGCCCGCGTCGGTCATGCGGCGGCGGATCGACGCGATGATCTGCGAGCGCAGCACGATGTTGCGGTGCAGCCGGTCGCGGCGCAGGTCCAGGAAGCGGTACTTGAGCCGCGTCTCCTCCGGGTATTCGAGGTCGCCGAACACCGGCAGCGGAAGCTCCTGCGCCTCCGACAGCACGTCGATGGAGGCCGCGAAGACCTCGATGGCGCCGGTCGGCAGGTTGGCGTTCACGGTCTCGGCCGGGCGGTGGCGCACCTCGCCGTCGACGCGCACGACCCATTCGGAGCGCAGCTTCTCCGCCGTGGCGAAGGCGGGCGAGTCCGGGTCCGCGACGATCTGCGTGATGCCATAGTGGTCGCGCAGGTCGATGAAGAGGAGGCCGCCGTGATCGCGCACCCGGTGCACCCAGCCCGACAGGCGGACGGCCGCGCCCGCGTCGCTTTCGCGCAGCGCCGCGCAGGTGTGGGAACGGTAAGCGTGCATGACGGTCTCTCCTCGCAGATGCGGCCCGGAGAACGCACGCACTTGCGCGCCTTGTCAAGCGATTGGCGGGCTGTGCGGGGGCTTTCCGGCCGGTTTCGCCCGGTTTCGAAAGACGGGAAAGACAAGGGCCGTCCGTCTGCGTTATGACGTGAGCCCAAGATGACCATGATCCGCACCACATCGGCGCTGGCCGACTTCTGCGACCGGGCGCGCAAGCATCCGTTCGTCACCGTCGACACGGAATTTCACCGCGAGACGACCTATTGGCCGAAGCTCTGCCTCGTGCAGATCGCGATTTCGGCGGAGGACGCGGTGACCGTCGACCCGCTGGCCGAGGGGATCGACCTCGCCCCCCTCTACGCCCTGCTGGCCGACGAGACGGTGCTGAAGGTCTTTCACGCCGCGCGCCAGGACATCGAGATCTTCCACGTCTTCGGCAAGGTGATCCCGACACCGCTCTTCGACACGCAGATCGCGGGCATGGTCTGCGGCTATGGCGACCAGGTGGCCTATGACACGCTTGTGCGGCGCATCTGCGGGGTGCAGATCGACAAGAGTTCGCGCTTCACCGACTGGGCGCGCCGGCCATTGAACGACAAGCAGGTCGATTACGCGCTGGCAGACGTGACGCATCTCGTCACCGTCTACGAGGCGATTCGGGCAGAACTCGACCGGACGGGCCGTGCCGACTGGGTCGCCGAGGAGATGGCGGTGCTCGCCAGTCCCGCGACCTATGAGACGCAGCCCGAAGATGCGTGGGAGCGGATCAAGGGCCGCGTCTCGAACCGCCGGGCGCTCTTGCTGCTGCAGCGGCTGGCGGCGTGGCGGGAGGAAACCGCCCAGGCGCAGAACGTGCCCCGCAACCGGATCCTCAAGGACGACGGCCTGCTCGAACTCGCCCACCAGAAGCCTGTCAGCGCGGACGAAATGGACCGGCTGCGCGCGGTGTCCCGCGGATTCGGGCGCAGCGCCAACGGCCGCGCGGTGCTCAAGGTGATCGAGGATGCGCTGGAGGTGCCGGACAACGCCCTGCCCCGCCTGCCCTCGCGCGGGGACCGGCCGCAGGTGCCGGCGGCCGTGCTCGACCTGCTGAAGGTCCTGCTCAAGGCCTGCGCCGACGACATGGGCGTGGCCGGGCGGCTCGTCGCCTCGGCTGCGGACCTGGAACGTCTCGCGGCCGATCCCGACGGCGACCACCCGGTCATGCACGGATGGCGGCGGGAGGTCTTCGGCAACGCGGCCCTCGACCTGATGGCGGGCCGCATCGGCCTGCGCCTGAAGGACGGCGCCGTGGTGCTGGAACGGGACTGACCCGGATTGCGGGGCTGCGCGCACGCGGCTAGTCTGCCCGCGCTCAACCTGAGGGAGATCCGACGATGACCCGCACGCTGGCGCCTTTGGCGCGTACCGTCCTGATCGCCATGACGATGGGCCTTGTCATGCCGGCCCACGCCGACGAGATCGAGGATGTGCTGACCGAGGCGCTGGAACTCTATCGTGACGGCGACATTGCGGGCGCGAAGGAAAGCGCTTCTTACGCGCTGCAACTGATGCAGCAGATGAAGGGCGCGCAGATGGCCGCGCTTCTGCCGGACCCGCTCGACGGGTGGGAGGCGCAGGAGGCCGAATCCTCCGGCGGGGGCATGGGCCTGTTCGGCGGCAACACCGCCGCGCGCAGCTATACCCGCGACGGCGAGACCGTGACCGTCACCTATATTGCGGATTCGCCGATGATCGCGCAGATGGCGGCGCTTTTCTCCAACCCCGCCATCATGGGCAGCCAGGGCAAGGTCACGCGGATCAACCGGCAAACGGCCGTCATCGGCGAGGATCAGATCCAGATGCTCGTCGACAACCGGATCATGGTGACTGTGGACGGCGGGTCGGCGGACGATCGCCTCGCCTATGCCGAGGCGATCGACGTCAAGGCCTTGCGCGACCTCGAATAGCGCGCGGCGCCATCAGGCCGCGGCGGTCCGGATCTCGGGCTTTCGATCGAAGGCGCGGGCAAGCTGGGCCAGCCGCTTCTCGACCTGCTCGCTCGTCAGGCTCCACTCGCCCTCCCCCAGAACCAGCGCAACGGCCTTGTCCGTCAGTTCGAGGCGGGCGCGCTGCAGGATGTCCACGGTTCCGCCCGCGAGGAGATGGCCGAGGCGCAGCGCAAGCCCCAGGCGCTCTGCCCACGCAACGGCCTCCTGCGTGAGGAGCATCGCCGCCGCGGCGTCTGCCGGCACCTGCGCCTTGGGATCGTAGCGCCTGCCAACCGCCAGCGCGATCAGCACCCGCTCCGCATGCGTCAGACCCGGCCAGGCCGCGTAGAGCACTTCCTCGCTCGCCTGCAGGGCGCGGTAGTCGGGATGCTTCCGCCAGCCGAGATCGCTCGCCTGCGCCGCAGCCAGCCGCAGGCGCTGCCGCTCGGCGCAATCGTCCGCGAACAGCGGGGCCAGCCAATGGTCGAGCGCCCGGCCCAGCCCCGGCCAGCGGCACCTCCGCCCCTCGACAGCCGCGGTTGCCATCAATAACGGGTCGCTGTCGGTATCGATGTTGAGCCGCTCGTGCGCCAGGCCTTCGCGCAGGCCGTTGGCAGACACGACCACCGTCCGGACCGGCAGGCGCGCGATCAGCCGCTCCAGGATCAGCGCGCCCAGCGGAAGGATTTCCTGGCGGCGCCGCGAAATGCTCTCGAGCTTGCCGAGCGACCGCGGAGACTGCCGGGCCAGCAGGCTGGCGAAGGTCAGCGCCTGTCCGCGCGGCATTGCATAACCGCCCAGCACGTGGATCGGATAGTTGGTCTGCGCCATGTGCGCCTTGGCAAAGGCCCGCCAGCTTCCCCCCACGAGGTAGAGCGTGTCGCCGCCGGCCTCCGTCAGCCACGGCACGCCGTCGAGCGCCGCGTCGATGATATCCTCGGCCTGCTTGTGGTCCGCAGCGCTGCTGCCCTGCGGCAGGCGCAACGGCCCGACGGGAAGCGAGACGCGATGCGTGGGCGAGCCTTGTGCGGCAGCGATCTCGACCAGTTCCAGGCTGCCGCCGCCGAGATCCCCCGCAATGCCGCGCGCGTCCGGAATGGCCGAGAGCACGCCCAGCGCGGCATAGCTCGCCTCCTCGTCCCCGCTCAGCACCCGCAGCGGCAGACCCATCTCGTCACGCACCTCGGTCACGAAGTCCGCCCCGTCCGCGGCATCGCGGATACCGGCGGTGGCGACGGCGATGATCTCGTCGAGCGCCATGGCGTCGACCAGGCGCCGGAATCGCCTGAGCGTTCGCCGCGCGCTGTCGGCGGCTGCCTGCGCCAGGCATCCCGTCTCCGGGTCGAGCCGCCCCAGGCCGCACAAGGCCTTCTCGTTGTAGAGCGGCACGACGATCCGGTCGGTCAGGTCG
>JAJLJT010000203.1:0-3771 GCA_033844555.1 Alphaproteobacteria bacterium
GTTCCTGCCCATGCCCGAGGAGTGGGCGCACCTGGAAGCGCACCGGTCCGCGATCGAGCACGCGCTGGCACGAACGGGCCGGATCGAGGCGGAAGGCGACATCGACCTCGACTGGGTCGGCACCGGCTTCGTGATCGCCGAGGATCTCGTCGCGACGAACCGCCATGTTGTAGAGGCATTCGCCACCCACGACCCCGCGCGCGGTTGGCGCATCCGCGAGGGGGTCGCCGTGCGCGTCGACTTCGCCGAGGAAATCGGGGGCCTTCAGACCCGCGAGGTCGCCGTCACCGGCATCTGGGGCGTGCACACCCACTTCGACATCGCGATCCTGCAGATGGCGCCTGGCGGCTGCCCCTCTCCGCTGTCCCACGCACCGCACGCCGCGCGCACTGGCGCCGACGTGGTCGCGCTCGGCTATCCGGCGTTCGACTCGCGGCGCAACGACGCCGAGGTCATGCAGCGGATCTTCCGGGGCATCTACAATGTGAAGCGGGTTCTGCCGGGCAGGATCCTGAGCCGGGAGCTTGCACTCTACACCCTGCGGCACGATGCCTCGACCCTGGGCGGCAGCTCGGGTTCCCCCGTGATCGACCCCGCCACGGGCGCTGTCGTCGGCATCCATTTCGGCGGACGCTACCTGATGTGGAACGAGGCAGTGGATTTGACGCCGCAATAGGCGTCCCCCGCTATTCCTCGCGATTGCCCATGTTGAGCGCCCCGGGCCGCAGCACGAGGAAGGCGAGCACGAGCGTCAGAAGCCCAACAACGACCGAGAGGAACAATGCAATCGTAGGCGCTGCGCCGATGGCCCGCATGACGAAAAAGATCCCACCACCGACGCCGAGCGCCGCGGCAAGCATCAGCAGGACCTGAAACAACGGATGACGCATCTGGGCCTCCGGAAATACGTCACACGCCCACATCCCGGCGAACGCCTTTACTCTACCGCGGACCGCGTCCGTTGTAACCAACCCGTTAGCGCGACAAGGAGTGCCCCTTTTCCCTGCCGCCCCATACTGCCGGCGGGTGCGGTCCAGTTCGAACAGTTGCCCCCGGGCATGATCGCCGCCCCAACCCGCGCTCACCAGGTGCGCGTGCCCATCGCCCTTTCCCGTTCCCGCTTGACACGGTGCCCCCTGCCGGGTGCCATGCGTGCCGCAAGAAACGCGTGTCCGGTTACCGGGAGGAAAAACAATGAAGCGGATGATGACGGGCCTGGCTGCGGCCGGCGTCCTGCTGGCCAGCATGGCCGGTGCCCAGGCGGAAACCCGGGTGACCTACAAGTCGGCCAAGGCCGGCACATCCTACTACCAGATGGGCGTCGAACTGGCGGAGGCCATCAAGGCCGGCACCGACGGCGGGATCATCCTGACCATCGAGGAAAGCCAGGGGTCCGTCCAGAACGTGATGGAAGCCGCCGTGCGGCCGGGCAGTTATGTGTTCACCACGCCCCCCGCGCTGGTCGGCGCCGCGCAGAAGGCCGCCGGTCCCTTCAAGGACAAGGGCAATCCGAAGTTCGACGAGATCCGGGCGCTCTTTCCCATTCCGTCGCTCACCATGCATTTCGTGATGCGTGCAGACGCAGGCGTGCAGAGCTTCGCCGATCTCGAAGGCAAGACCATCCTGCTCGGCAAGGGATCCTTCGGAGCACGCGAGGGCGAGAAGTACATCGAGATGTTCGGGCTCAAGGACAAGGTGACGGTGGCCGACGCCGAGCTTGGCAATGCGGCCAGCGCACTGAAGAACCGCCAGATCGACGGTTTCGTCACCGCGGGCTCCTTCCCCGCCCCGAACGTCACCGAAGCAGCCGCCAGCACGGGCATCTCGCTCGTTTCCATGACGGAGGAGCAGGTGGCGGAAACAAAGCGCACCCGCCTCGTGATTCCCGCCGGAACCTATGCTGGCGTCGACACCGACACGGTGACGACTTCGCTTCCGGTGGTGGCCTACACCACGACCGCCATGGACGACGACACGGCCTACACGCTGACCAAGACCTTCTGGACGAAGAAGGCTGAAATGGGTGAAAGCGCCGCGTGGTGGAAGGCCGTGTCGCCGGACCTGTTGTCCAATGTAACCGGCAAGCTGCATCCCGGCGCGCTGCGCTACTACGAGGAAGCGGGCGTCGCCGTTCCGGACAGCCTGCGCTGACCGGTTCGTGACACCGCAGGACGATCTTTCCGCGCGAGGGCGGCTCTTCTGGGCCGCCCTCGGCGCCGTTTCGGTGGCCTTTCACCTCAGCCTCGTGTTCTCGGGATTGACGCCGGCCCTCGTCGCACGGCCGGTGCACATGGCGCTGGCGCTGCCCTGGGTCCTGGTGTTCGCCGCGCGCACGAAGCTGCAGTTGCGCACGGGCCTCGCGCTCACCGCCATCGGCCTCGGGGCGACGCTGTGGATCGCCTTGAACGCCGACGCGCTGTCCGACCAATACGGCTTCCTGTCGGGCAACGGTCAGCTCGCGCTCGCCATCGTCCTGCTGGCGCTGACGCTGGAGATGGCACGGCGCGCCATCGGTTGGCCGCTGCCGACAGTTGCGGCGCTGGCCCTGCTCTACGGCCTGTTCGGCCAGCATCTCCCGGGCGAGTTCGGGCACCCGGGCCTGCCCGTTTCGAGCTTTCTCGGCACGCTGACCATCGCCGAGGGCGGCCTCTGGGGCAGCCTGACCGGCGTCTCCGTCGACGTGGTCGCGATCTTCGTCATCTTCGGGGCCGTACTGAACGCCGGCGAGGCAGGCCAGGGGTTCATGAACCTCGCGACCGCAGCCGCCGGGCGGCTCAAGGGCGGAGCGGCCAAGGTTTCCGTCCTTTCCTCGGCTCTCTTCGGCTCGATCTCGGGCTCGGCGTCGGCGAACGTCGCATCCACCGGCGCGATCACGCTGCCCGCGATGCGCCGGCTCGGTTATCCGCGGCCGCTCGCCGGCGCGGTGGAGGCGGTCGCCTCCTCCGGCGGGCAGATCATGCCGCCGCTGATGGGCGCGGGCGCCTTCGTCATGGTGGAACTCACCGGCACCCCCTATGCCGAGATCATGGCGGCCGCGATGCTTCCCGCCCTGCTCTATTTCGCCACCGTCTGGATCGGCATCGACGCCTTCGCCAGCCGCTACGACCTCAAGCCCGTGGCGGCGGAGGACCGGCCGTCGCGGCGCGACGTTCTCGTCACCTCGCTGTTCTTCGCGGTGCCGTTCTTCCTGCTATTGGAGCGGATGTTCGTCGGCGGCTATACGCCGCAATATGCCGCCTGCGTTGCGATCCTGGCGGGCTTCGTGCTGCTGTTCGCGGACGGACGCCTCACCTTCTCCCTGCCACGGACGCGGGAGCGGATCGAGACGGCGCTCATCACGGCGGGCAGCCAGATCGCGACGATCGCCTCGATCATCATCTGCGCCTCGATCGTGATCGGCGTCCTGGGCCTCACGGGTCTCGGCGTGAAGATCACCTCGCTCATCCTGGCGGGCGCGGGGGGCGAGTTGTGGCCCGCGCTGCTGCTGACCGCCATCGCCTGCCTCGTCCTCGGTATGGAGGTGCCGACGACCGCGGCCTATGTCATCTGCGTCTCGGTCGCGGGGCCCGCGCTTCAGAAGCTCGGGCTGCCGCCGCTCACCGCGCACCTGTTCGTGTTCTGGTACGCGCTGCTCTCGACAATCACGCCGCCTGTCTGCGGGGCGGTGTTCATTGCCTCGGGCATGGTGGGCGAGAACTGGCTGAAGGTCGCGGGCGTGGCGATGCTGCTTGGGCTCGGGCTCTATCTCGTCCCGCTGGGCATGGTCGCCAA
>JAJLJT010000204.1:0-11925 GCA_033844555.1 Alphaproteobacteria bacterium
GAATTGCCGATCAGAAGGTGCGGTGCCTGACGCCGCTCCAGCCGAGCGAGTTTCGCGGGCGCAAGCTGTACGTGCGCGACGGGCTTGAGCGCATTGAAGCCGGAGAAACGCGGGGCGCCGTAGAGGCCATACGGGTCGACCAGGCGCACGAAGCCTGCAGCGCCAGCGAGGATGAGTGCGGCGATGGCGAGCGTGACGAAGGCGAAGCGCCCGTGTGACATGACCATCCGCCGTTAGAACTGGAAATACAGGAAAGGGCTGACGCGCGGCAGGGCGAGCACACCGCCCGCGATAAGCGCCGCGCACGCGAATGCCCAGCGCGGCGATGCCGACCAGACGAGTCGGCGGGATGCCCATTCCGGCCCGACCTCCAACGCCGGATGCATGCGGGCTGTAATCTCGACCGAGTTCGGGGCCAAGAGCGCGATCATTCCGAAAATGAAGATCATCAGCCAGCTTTCGACGAATGCGGTGCCACCGCCTTCAACAATCGAGATTCCGAGCGACGCGAAGGCATCGCCAGACAGTCCCGTCGCCCGTGCGAGCGCGCCCGGCAATTCGATGCCGTTAAAGCCTGCCAATCCCTCGAACACACGCCAAGCGGCAGGGAAATCCGTTGCCCTGAAGGGTACCCAAGCAACGACAACCGCGATCAGGGTGAGCGCCCAGGCTGCAGCGCCATAAAGGCTTCCGTCGCGCCATGGTGAAGGCAGGATCGTGGTGGCCAGCCTATTCCACGCGTGATTGATCATAAGGTAGAGGCCATGAAGGCCACCCCAAACGACGAAGGTCCAACCGGCACCGTGCCACAAGCCGCCAAGAAGCATTGTGGTCATCAGGTTCGCATACCTCCGGCTGGGGCCCTTCCGGTTTCCCCCGAGGGGCACGTACACGTAGTCACGCAGGAAACGTGACAGGGTCATGTGCCAACGACGCCAGAACTCGACGATGCTGCGCGACTTGTAGGGCGAGTTGAAATTGAGCGGCAGGACAATCCCGAACATTCTGGCTGCGCCGAGCGCCATATCGCAATAGCCGGAGAAGTCGAAGTAAAGCTGGAGGCTGTAGGCCAGTGTGCCTGCCCACGCTATGAAGAGGCTGGGCGCCTCCCCTGCAGCGGAGGCATTGAACATCGAGTCCGCATGAGGTGCGATCCCATCCGCCAGAACGGCCTTCTTGAAGAGCCCGATCGCGAACAGTGCAAGTCCGACAGAAATATTTTCCCACTTTAGACGCATTGCGTCTGCCCGCGCGAATTGCGGCATCATTTCTGAGTGATGCACGATCGGTCCGGCGATCAACTGTGGAAAGAAGGTCACGAACAGGGCGTAGCGGACGAAGTCCCGCTCGACGATATGCCCCTTGGAGACATCCACCAGGTAGGCAATCTGCTGGAAGGTGAAAAAGGAAATGGCGAGGGGCAGCAGAATCTGGCCCAGGTCGATGGTGGTACCAGCTACAGCGTTGAGGCTACCGGCAAGGAACCCTGCGTATTTGTAGTAGGCGATAAGTCCCAGATTGGCCGCGACGCCAGCCCCGAGCAACAGGCGCGCCGGACGTTGCGCGACGCCACGGATCACTCCGGCGAGCAGGTAGTTTCCCACCATAGAGCCCGCGAGCAGCAGGACGTAGTCCACCCGCCACCAACCATAGAAGAATATCGATGCCCCCGCGAGCCATGCGAGTGCTGCCCGGGCGCCCCAGAGCCGTCCGATCAGGTAGAAACCGAATACCGCGACTGGCAGGAATCCGAAGATGAAAACATAGGAATTGAACAGCATGGCAGATGATCAGCTAGGTCCTCATGCCACGCCTGGCAGTTGGAGAACACCCGATGATTCGGGTCCACACCTCACGGGCTTGAACGAAATCTACAGTGCCAGCTCTTAAGACACCATTGCTCCTCGTTGCCCGCTAAGGCACAAGCGGGGAAGCTTTGCGGACGTACGGAAACTAGGGCGCCGTCCCGGCGAACGGATCTTGTCTTGCACATAAGAAAACCCTAAATAAGCAATCTCTTGAGGAGGGGTTGCATGTCCGACACGGCCACCATCGATATCGCCGCGTTCGAGGCGAACGCCGCGGAAGTCGAGACCATGCTGCGCGCGCTCGCCAACCGGCGGCGGCTGATGCTGCTCTGCACGCTCGCCGAGCGGGGCGAGGCCAATGTCGGGCAATTGTGCGAGGCCGCCGGCCTCGGCCAGTCGGCCACATCGCAGCATCTCGCCCGGATGCGCGAGGAGGGGCTGGTCGTCACCCGCCGCGAGGCGCAGACGATCTGGTACCGGATCGGAGACCCCCGCGTCGGACGCCTGCTCGAGGTTCTGCATTCGCTCTATTGCCGCGCGGACTGAGCGCCCCGTCGGCAACAGCACTGACCTGAAGGGAAGATCACCATGTCTCTGGACGTCATCACGCCGCAAAAGGCCCGCGAACTCCTGGCGCAGGGAGCCGTCTTCATCGATGTGCGCGAGGCCGACGAGCACGCGCGCGAACGCATCCCCGGCGCGCGGAACCACCCGGTCAGCGCGCTGTCCCCGGAGACGCGCGTCGCGCCGGGCGAGGCCGAGATCATCGTCTTTCACTGCCGCTCCGGCGCGCGCACGGTGGCGCACGGCACGGCGCTGAAGCAGGCGGCGGGCTGCGATGCCTATATCCTCGACGGCGGCCTCGACGCGTGGAAGAAGGCAGGCTTCAACGTGGAGAGGGACACGCGCCAGCCGCTCGAACTGCAGCGGCAGGTGCAGATCGCGGCGGGCGGGATGATCGTGCTGGGGGGCGTCCTCGGCGTGACGGTCGATCCCTGGTTCTTCGCCCTGTCGGTCGCGGTCGGCGCCGGCCTGGTCTTCGCCGGGGTGACCGGTGTGTGCGGCCTTGCCCGCGTGCTGCGCGCCATGCCCTGGAACCGGGCGATGCGTACGGCCTGAGCGGTCAGTGAAGCGGGCGCTGGCGCTGTCCGAAGGCGCGGCGTCCCGGCAGATGCGGCGCTGCCGGAGCGCGGGCGGCTGCGGTCTCCGCCGGGTGCCGCGGCCGCGCATCGCCCTCGCCACGATGGCCGGGCGGGGACCATTCCGCGAGGGCGCCGGCCGGGCCGGGGTGGCCGATCAGCAGTCCCTGCGCGGCTGAAAAGCCGATCCCGGTGACGGTTTCCAGCGTCCCGGCGTCCTCGACACCCATGGCGACGGTCTCCACGCCCTGCTCGGCCGCGAAGCGCAGCCGCGTGCGCGACAAGGGCCCCTCGGCGCCGCCGACGACACCCTCGACAAGCTGGCGGATCGCGGTCGCGCCGATCTTTACGGTATCGAACGTCTGCGGGGCGAACATCTCCAGCGTTTCCAGCGCGTCGCGGTGGCCGTCGAGCGCGATGCGCACGCCCAGCGCGCGCAGGCCCGCGACGGCGCCCTGAATGTCCGACCAGGCGCGCGAGGTCGCGGTGTCGGTCCGCCGCTCGGGCGTGTTGTTGCGCGGACGTGTCTCGATCCGGCGGTTCGGCCCGAGATAGGTCAGCGTGTGCGGCAACTCCAGCGTCAGCAGCGGCGCGGCGATGGCGTGCCGCTCCAGCGCTTCTGCCACGCTTGCGCACAGACCGGGCGCGCGGAGATCGGCGATCGACAGATTGACCGAGACGCCGCAGTCGAGGCCGGCTTCCTGCCACGCCGACAGGGCCGCGAGCGAGTCCTCGAGCACCAGGCGGGTCAGGTCCGTCATGCGGCCCTGCTCGACCAGGAAGTCCAGGAACAACCCCGGCGGAATCATGCCGAATTCGGGATGACGCCAGCGGACGAATGCCTCCGCCCCGGCCAGCGTGCTGTCTGCAAGCCGCATCTGCGGCTGGAAGGCGACGCGGAACTGCCTCTCGGCAAGCGCGGCGTCGATGTCATTCGGACGAAACCGGAAGCTGCGCAGGAACATGGTGGAACACCCAAGGGTTGCAGGTCACCCGAGGATGCGCCGTCATGCTTGCCAAATCCCTAACCCGGATCGCGCGGCCGGGGGGTGCCCAGGAAGCGGGCTGCCACCAGCGGGATCGCCACCATCACCACTGCGAGCCGCGCCGCGTGCAGCGTCGCGACGAAGGCCGTGTCGGTGTCGATGGCGAGCGCGATCAGCATCATCTCCGCCAGTCCGCCCGGCGCGAAGGCAAGGAAGGTCGCCAGCGTCGGCAGCATCATGTGCGGCGCGACCAGCGCGGTGAGCGCAATGCTCACGCCCAGGATGAGGACCGCGATGCAGACGCCCTCCAGCACCGGGCGGCGCAGGTCGGCGAGCGTCGCACCGGCGAATCGGCAGCCGATCCCGGCGCCCAGCACCACCTGCGCGATGGCGACGAGAACCTGCGGCGGCGCGGCGGCCGTGAAACCCGCCAGATGCACGACCGCCGAGCCCGCCAGCGGGCCGAGCAGCGCCTTGGCCGGCCAGTTCATCAGCTTCGCCACGCCGAAGCCGGCAAGCCCGCTCGCCACCAGAAGCGCGATGTCGGGCGGCGCTGGCCAGGCGGCGCCCCCTGCGACCTGCGGCGCGCCGCTGCCGCTGCCGACGCCCAGCAGAACCCGGACCGCCACCGGGATCACGGTCACGACGACGAGGATGCGCGTCGCGTGCACAAGGCTGATGAAGCGCGCGTCGCCCCCCCATCCCAGGCCGATGATGACCATTTCGGTCATGCCGCCGGGCGGGCTGGAGAAGAAGGCCGTGGTCGGGTCGGTCCGCCGCGTCCGGCGCAGCCAGAGGTAGGAGAGGGCCGTACTGATCAGGATGTAGAAGGGCAGCGCCGCGAAGGCCGGCCACCAGTTCGGGATGACCGCGAACAGCCCCGGCGTGAAGGTCGAGCCCAGCAGCACGCCGAGGATCGCCAGCATGGGCAGGCGCAGCTGCATCGGAATGACGACGGGCAGGCCGGCCAGCGCCGCGCCCAGCACCGCGAACATCGAACCGAGCATGAAGGCGAGGGGCACGTTGAGCGAACTGGCGAGCAGACCGCCCGCGCCGCCGATGGCGAGCGTCATGGCCAGGTTGGCCGCGGCGCGCAGCGGCGGGATCCGGGGCTGGGGCGGCGGGCTCACTGCAGGAACTGCTCCGTGATGATCCGCTCCGACAGGCTGCGGTCGGGATCGAACAGCATCAGCAGGGAATGGCTGCGATCCTCGTGCACGTCGACGGCGATCACCTCGCGCACCTCGAGCTGGTCGGCCACGGCGGAGACGGGACGTTTCTCCGGCTCCAGCACCTCGAAGCGCACGCGCGCACGGTGCGGCAGCAGCGCGCCGCGCCAGCGGCGGGGGCGGAAGGCGCTGATCGGCGTCAGCGCCAGCAGGTTGGAGTCGATGGGCAGGATGGGCCCGTGCGCCGACAGGTTGTAGGCGGTGGACCCGGCGGGCGTGGAGACGAGCGCGCCGTCGCAGACAAGCTCCTCCAGCCGCACCTTGCCGTCGACGAGGATGCGCAGCTTGGCCGCCTGGCGGGTTTCGCGCAGCAGCGAAACCTCGTTGATCGCCAGCCCCTCGACGGTCTCGCTGCGGATCGTCTCGGCCCGCATGGCAAGCGGATGGATCTCCGACAGGGTCGCGGCCTCCAGCCGCTCCGGCAGGTCGGCGGCCCGGTAGTCGTTCATCAGGAAGCCGACCGTACCCCGGTTCATGCCGTAGATCGGCACGCCGCGGTCCATCGTCCGGTGCAGCGTGTTGAGCATCAGCCCATCGCCCCCCAGCGCGACGATCGCGTCGGCTGCATCGAGCGGGGTGGAGCCGTAGCGCGCGGTCAGGTCGGCCAGCGCGGCCTGGGCCTCGGGCGTTTCGCTGGCAACGAAGGCAATGGCGGAAAAGCGCATGGGAACCGGCTGGCGTGAATGGCGACGGTCCCAGTAGTAGCGCGCCCGCGCCCGAATGCGAAGGGCGGCGCACGCATGGGCGGTGCGCCGATGGGCGCCGGGCGCGGGCGGCGGCGCGCCGTCAGCCGCCCGTGACGCTCATGTGCCGGGACACGGCGGGGCGCTTGTGCTCCCGGTCGATGATGAAGTCGTGGCCCTTCGGCTTGCGCCCGATCGCCTCGTCGATGGCCTCCATGAGGAGGGCGTCGTCCTCGCTCTCGCGCAGGGGCGCGCGCAGGTCGGCCGCGTCCTCCTGTCCCAGGCACATGTAGAGCGTGCCGGTGCAGGTCAGCCGCACGCGGTTGCAGCTTTCGCAGAAATTGTGCGTCATCGGCGTGATGAAGCCGAGCCGGCCACCCGTTTCCGCCACCGTGACATAGCGGGCGGGGCCGCCCGTGCGGTAGTCGCTCTCGGTCAGGGTGAACTGGCGCTCCAGGTTCGCGCGCACCAGCGTCAGCGGCAGGTACTGGTCGGTCCGGTCGCCGTCGATATCGCCGAGCGGCATGGTCTCGATCACCGTGAAGTCCATGCCGCGCCCGTGCGCCCAGCGCATCATGCCGGCCAGTTCCGGCCCGTTCACGTCCTTCAGCGCGACGGCGTTGATCTTGACCTTGAGGCCCGCCTCCTGCGCCGCGTCGATGCCCGCCAGAACCTTGTCGAGCTTGCCCCAGCGCGTGATCTCGTGGAAGCGGTCGGGGTCGAGCGTGTCGAGCGACACATTGATGCGCCGCACGCCAGCCGCGTAAAGATCCTTCGCATACCGGGCGAGCTGGGAGCCGTTCGTGGTCAGCGTCAGCTCGTCGAGCAGCCCGGTGTCGAGATGCCGCCCCAGCCGCTCGATCAGCCACATGATGTTCCGGCGCACCAGCGGCTCCCCGCCGGTCAGGCGCAGGCGGCGCACGCCGCGCGCGACGAACGCGCTGCACAGCCGGTCCAGTTCCTCCAGCGAGAGCACCTGCGACTTCGGCAGGAAGGTCATGTCCTCCGCCATGCAATAGACGCAGCGGAAATCGCAGCGGTCGGTCACCGACACGCGCAGATAGGTGATGGCGCGCCCGAACGGGTCGATCATCGGAGCGCCCGCCCCGGCAGACGTGGTCGGGCTGAACGGCAAGGTCATCGGCATCCCTTCGCGTTTTCCGTCTGGAGCCATTCCAGAAAACATTGTCCCAACGCGCGGATTTGTAAAGGGCGCAGGCTGCTGCAGCATGCTGCCGCCGGCGAGGCGTGCGCGGGCCGGCGCGGGTGTCCGCGAAGCCCGGACCATTTGCCGCAGCGCGGCCCGGAAATGTCACGCGACATTCGCCCGACGGGGGCGCCCGTGCCGGAATTTTCAGCGGGCCGAAATTTGACATCTGCGGACGAGGCGTCTTCAATGACATTTGTGCATATCAGCCGAGTGCCCGCCGAAGGGCCTAGCGAGTGCAATAAGGGAGAATTGCCTACATGACTGTTGATCGCCGGGACGCCGAAGGGCGCGCCCATCACCCTGCCGTTGCCGGGCTTTGCGAGGACCTGAAGGCCGGCCGCGTCGATCGCCGCGAATTTCTGAGGACCGTGACGCTGCTCGGCGTTTCGGCGGGTGCCGCCTATGGGATGGCCGGGTCGATTCTCGGCGAACCCGTGGTAAAGACGGCCACCGCCCAGACGCCGAAGAAGGGCGGCATCCTGCGCTGCTCCATGCCCGTGCAGGAAATGACCGATCCCGCCACCTTCTCGTGGACGGAAATGTCGAACGTCGCCCGCCAGATCGTCGAATATCTGACGATCACGGGGCCGGACAACATCACGCGCCCCTACCTGGCCGAGCGGTGGGAGCCGAACGAGGACCTGACCTCGTGGACGTTCTACCTGCGCAAGGGCGTGACATGGTCGAACGGGGACGAGTTCAACGCCGACGACGTGATCCATAATTTCACCCGCTGGCTCGACCCGGCGACGGGGTCGTCGAACATCGGCCTGTTCGCGGCGATGGTCGAGGAATACGACACCGGCGAGAAGAACGAGGACGGTTCGCCGAAGATGGCGAAGCGGATGCGCGAGGGCGCGCTGGAGCGGGTCGACGACTACACGATCCGCCTGAATCTGGCCCAGCCGGTGCTGTCGATCCCGGAGAACCTCTACAATTATCCGACGGCCATCGTGCATCGCGGCTTCGGCAAGGATTACGAGGCCAACCTCTCCAAGAATCCCATCGGCACCGGGCCCTACACGCTCGCCGACTACGCCGTGGGCGAGCGCGCGGTGCTGAAGCGCCGGCCCGAGCCCTATTGGGGCGGCGAGGTCTATCTCGACGAGATCCACTACATCGACCACGGGCCGGCCTCGACGGCGCAGCTTGCCGCCTTCGCATCGGGCCAGGTCGACATGATCTACGAGTTCGACATCCAGTCGCTCGCCATGGCGCAGGCGATCCCGAACTCGACGATCTACGAGGCGCGCACGGCGCAGACCGGCTGCGTGCGCATGCAGGTCACGCAGGCGCCGTTCGACAACAGGAAGCTGCGCCAGGCCATCGTCGCGGCGGTCGACGCGGCGCGCTACCGCGAGCTGATCTACCAGGGCCGCGGCGACGTGGGCGAGCATCATCACGTCGCGCCGCTGCACCCGGAGTATTTCAAGCTTCCGGCGCTGCAGCAGGATTACGAGAAGGCCAAGGCCCTGCTGGCCGAGGCCGGCTTCCCCAACGGGCTGGAGCTGTCGGTCGACTGCGGCAACACCAACGGCCCGTGGCAGCAGCAGGTCTGCGAGATCCTGAAATCGCAGCTCGAGCCCATCGGCATCACGCTCAACATCAACCTGATGCCGTCGGCCCAGTACTGGGACCTGTGGGACAAGACGCCCTTCGGCATCACGGCATGGACGCACCGTCCGCTCGGCACCATGGTGCTGTCGCTCGGCTATCGCTCGGGCGTGCCGTGGAACGAGACCAAGTACGCCAATCCGGAGTTCGACCAGGCCCTGAACGAGGCCGAGGCGCTGATCGATGTCGAGCAGCGCCGCAAGGCCATGGAGAAGGTCGAGAAGATCCTCCAGGACGATGCGGTCATGGTGCAGCCGCTCTGGCAGCCGAAGTTCTTCGTCGCGTCCAACAAGGTGAAGAACCTCGGCGCGCACCCGACCCAGTACCACCAGTTCCGGGACGTGTGGGTGGACGCCTGATGAGGGCAGCGACCCGCGGGCCTGAGGGTCCGCGGGCAACCCGCCGCCCTGGCGCGGCTGCCCGCGAGGGCGGCCGCGGCAGGCGGGCTTGCGTCCGGCACCGGACCGAATGGGGGATCGTCCGATGCTCATCCTGACCTTGCGGCGCCTTGCGTCGATGGTGCTGATCATGATCACCGTGTCGGTGATCCTGTTCGTCATCTTCGAGGGCGACAAGGTGAACGTCGCGCGCAAGGTGCTCGGCCCTTACGCGCAGGCGGACCAGCTCCAGATCTGGCTGGAGCAGAACGGCTACAACCGGGCGCTCTGGGTCCGGTATTTCGAATGGGCGGGCAATTTCCTGACCGGCGATTTCGGCCAGTCGATCCGCTACCGCGTGCCGGTAAGCGAGGTCCTGTGGCCGCGGCTGGCGAACACCGGCATCCTGGCCTTCTTCGTCTTCCTCATCATGATCCCGCTGTCGCTGACGCTGGGCGTGCTGGCGGGGATGAAGGAAGGCTCGATGCGCGACCGCACGATCTCGGTCGTCTCGATCATCACGACCTCGATCCCGGAGTTCGCCTCGGCGACCTTCCTGCTCGTGGTGTTCGTGTTCACGCTGGGCTGGCTGCCGGGCACGTCGGGGTTCGCCAACGGCTTTTCCTTCGTCGAGCTGATCCTGCCGGTGGCGGTGCTGGTGATCTACGACTTCGGCTATGTCGCGCGCATGACGCGGGCGTCCATGGCGGAGGTGATGACCTCCCAATACATCCGCACGGCGATCCTGAAGGGGCTGCCCTATGGCCGCGTCATCATGCGGCACGCGCTGCGCAACGCGCTGATCGCGCCCTTCACGGTGATCGTGCTGCAGCTCAACTGGCTCCTGTCGGGCGTGATCGTCACCGAGATGGTGTTCGCCTACAAGGGCTATGGCGCGCTGATGCTCGATGCCGCGCTCTTCGGCGACATCTACGTGATCCAGGCCTGCACCATGGTCGCGGTCGCGATCGCGGTGCTGTCCCAGTTCATTTCCGACATCGGCTACACGCTTCTCAACCCGCGGATCCGGTTCTCGTGAGCGGCGCGGGCGTGAGGACGGGAGAACATCGATGAGCGATGCGACACTCGAGACCGGCGAAGAGGTGAAGCGGCCGAGCCGCCTGAAGGGCGCGCTGTCCACGCTCGCGCTGCTGCGGGAGTCGCCCGTGGGCATGGTGGGGGCGGGCCTCGTGCTGTTCTGGGTGGTGGTGGCGCTGCTGGCGCCCATCCTGCCGCTCAACGATCCGAACGAGCCGCTGATGCCGTTCCAGCCGATCATCTCGGTGCCGCAGCCGGACGGGACCGTGCTGACGCTGGGCGAGGGCGCGGGCTATCCGGGCGACGTGGGGCCGAATGGGGAGACCTTGTGGTTCGGCCTCGACCACAAGGGGCGCGACATGCTCTCGCGGGTCATATGGGGCTCGCGGACGGTGCTGTTCTGGGCGACGTTCGCGACCGCGGTCGCCTATGCCGTCGGCATGATCATGGGCGTGATGGCCGGCTATTTCGGGCGCTGGGTGGACGAGGTGATCTCCTTCATCGCCAACGTCCTGCTGTCGTTCCCGGTCCTGGTGCTCTACATCGTCATCATCACGAACCTCGGGCCGTCGGGCACGAACGTGGTGCTGGCGGTGACGTTCGCATCGGCGCCGCAGATCATGCGGATCGTCCGGGGGCTCGCGCTCGACATCAAGACGCGGGACTATATCGCGGCGGCGCAGACGCGCGGCGAGAGCGCGCTCTACATCATGTTCGTGGAGCTTCTGCCGAACGCGAAGGGGCCGCTGATCGTCGATGCGTGCCTGCGCCTCGGCTACACGACCATCGCCATCGCCACGCTGGGCTTCCTGGGCCTCGGCCTGCCGCCGCCAGACGCGGACTGGGGCAAGATCATCGTCGAATCCATGCCGAGCGCGCAGTTCGCGCCGCACATGGTCGTCATTCCCGCCATCGCGATCTCCTCGCTCGTCCTCGGCTTCAACCTGATGGCCGACGGCTTGCGCGAGATCGCCATGCGCGACTGAACCGGAGGGGCAGGGCATGGCCGAGGCAGGCACTGCGAACCGCGCGATCTTCGAGGTGAAGGAGGGGCCCGAGCCCATCCTGGAGTGCAAGGATCTGTGCATCTGCTATTACACGCGGGCGGGCGAGATCCCGGCGGTCGTGGACTTCAACCTGACCGTCAGGCCGGGGGAATCCATCGGCCTGGTCGGTGAATCGGGTTGCGGCAAGTCGACCGTCGCCATGGCGATCATGCAGTACATGGGCGCGAACGGCGGCGTGACGAGCGGCGAGATCCGCTTCAAGGGCCGCGACATGACAACCTTCAGCGAGGAGGAGTTGCGCCAGCTTCGCGGCAAGGAAATCGCGATGGTCTACCAGGAGCCGATGTCGGCCCTGAACCCCTCCATGAAGATCGGCATGCAGCTGATGGAGGTGCCGCTCTACCATGAGAGCGTGAGCGAGGAAGAGGCCTTCGCACGCGCCCGCGACATGCTGGAAAAGGTGCATCTGCCCGATCCCGAGCGGATCATGGACGCCTATCCGCACCAGATCTCCGGCGGCCAGCAGCAGCGCGTGGTGATCGCCATGGCGCTGCTGTCGAACCCGTCGCTGCTGCTGCTCGACGAGCCGACGACCGCGCTGGACGTCACGGTCGAGGCGGGCATCGTCGAGCTGATCGGCGAGATCGCGCGGGAATTCGGCACCAGCATCATCTTCATCAGCCACAATCTCGGCCTCGTGCTGGAGACGTGCGAGCGCGTGTGCGTGATGTATTCCGGCGAGGCGGTGGAGACGGGACCGGTCTCGGACGTCTTCCGCGAGATGTACCATCCCTACACGCGCGGGCTGTTCGGCGCGATCCCGCTGCCGTCGGC
>JAJLJT010000205.1:0-2739 GCA_033844555.1 Alphaproteobacteria bacterium
AGACGGCGAGTCCGGCATTTCGAGCAGGCTGTCGAGCGACCTGTCGAGCTTCCGGTCCGCGCGCGCGCTCTGCCGGATATGCGCCCTGAGATTGCCGGACACGAAAGAGCGGGCCGCGTTGAACGCCTTCTGAACCTCGTAGCGCTTGGCGCGCCGCGCCTCGTTCATGCATTTCCCCAGAACGGACCGGACGGTCTTCACATCCTCCAGTGTCCAGTCGAGCACCGGCGCCCCGAACAGGGCCTCGACGTCGGGTGCGTCGAACTGCCGTGGCAGCCAGAAGCGCCGGTTCACGGGACTCGGACTCCAGCGGTCTTCGGGGTCGATGCTGACGGCCCAGGGCTCGATCTCGGCGCATTCGGGCGTCTTGACGCCCGCGTACGCCCTGGGCGCCGCCGCAGCGGCGATCAAGGTCAGGCAGCCGGCTATGGCAAGGCAAAGGGCTCGGGTAACGGGCATGGCGTCGCCTCCTTCCGCACGCACAGCCGGGGCATGGCGGTCGCAGCGGCAGCGGCGGACGAAGCGCCCCGGCGGCTCGGGTGACACCAGCCTGCGGGAGAACGCCGGGGCGGTCATACCGCATTTGTGGTATCGTTTGCCGTGGAGTGATGTCTTGAACGGCGTAGGTTCGGGCGCGCGCCAGAGGGGCGCGAGGGGATCCTGCGATGTCGGGCCAACGTCCCGCGGACCTGATCGGACGCATCTACGACACCGTGATCGACGAGGGCTGGTCGGCGCTCGCGGGGGAACTTGCCCGCACGTTCCACGGAGCGCAAGCCGCACTCATCCACCAGGAAACGCGCACAGGCACCGCCACCGTACGGGCCCACGCCGTCGCCGTGCCCGAGGACACGGTGCATGCCTACGAGGCATATTATGCACCGCGCAGCCCCCTCTTCGCCTATTTCAAGTCGGTGCCGCTCGGTCTTGCATACACGGACGCCGATTATCCCGACCAGCGCGCCTACGAGCGCAGCGAGATCTACAACGACTTCTACATGCCGATGGAGTCGGTGCATCTGCTCGGCATCGACCTGGAGCGCACCGGCGACCGTTCCACCTACATGATCGTCCGGAGGGGGAGACGGTCTGGCCATTTCAGCCGCGCCGAGCGCGATCTCCTCGCCACCCTTGGCCCCCACCTGGTCAAGGCTTTGCGCCTGCACCGGATGATCGGACGCATGGAGCGGACCGAGGCCGTGCTCGACGGGTTGCTCGAAAGATTTCCCGGCGCCGTGCTGCTGCTCGACGAGGAGGGACAGGTGGTGCGCCTGAACACGGACGCCGCAGCCCTGTTGTCGGCAGGCGACGGCCTGCACCTGCGGCACGGACGATTGCGTTGCGGCCGGCCGGCCGACACGTCCCGGCTCGATGCGCTTCTGGCGGGACAGAGCCGGTGCGGCCGGGGCGCCGGCTGCAATGTGATCTCCATCGCGCGGCCGGATGCGGGGACGCCGCTCCTCGCCGAGGCGCTTCCATTGCCGCCCAGCATCGGCGGAGGCTCGCGCCGCCCCACGCTCCTGCTCCGCCTGTTCGAACCGCGCCATGCCGCGCCCGAGCCTGGATCGATTTCAGCCTGTCTGGGACTGACCCCGGCGGAAGCGCGCCTGACCGCCGCACTGTGCCGCGGCGAAAGCCTCGCCGAGTACGCCCGCGACGCGGGCATCGCGATGCATACCGCCCGCACCCTTCTGAAGAACGCGCTGGGCAAGACCGATACCCATCGGCAAGCAGCCCTCGTCGGCCTGGCGATGGCGGCGACGCAGGGATACCGGCGCTGCTGAGCGGCTCTGGGTCCGCGGGTTGGGCGACGCCTCCGCCCGTCAAGGCGGACAGGTCTGCGTGCGTCCGGCGCGGCCCGCATCCCGTCGACGCCCGATAGCCCGGGCGCAGCGCGAGCGGCGTGTGCCTGCCGCAGGAACTGCCGCTGACCTCGGGGGCGTCCCTGGCGGCAGCACCCCCTGTCGAGGGAGAGGGCCGGGGGTGAGGACGACTGCATTCGCGATCTCGATGCGGTATCGCTCGAGAACCGCACCGACCCGGATCGCAATGGGTATTCCGCAAGGAGCATTCCGCACCGGGGATGCGTCGTACGGGTACTGTTGCCCGAGCCCGAATGCGCCATCCCGCCTCTTGGAGGCGTCTGATCCCCTGTCCAATTTCGTGGCTGTTTCTTGGTGAGCGGGGTGGGGATCGAACCCACGACCAACTGATTAAAAGTCTGATTTCCCTAATGCCACGACCGACCCACAGATTCCCCTCTTTCACCCTTGTCTCTTGTTTCTACGTGTCTTTCCCGAATACGATTTGACACCTACTCCCCTCCCCCACCCCTCGGTTTCCCGTTTTCATGCTTACCTCTTGCTTACCCGAGGCGGTCTCGCAGATCATGTCGCGACGCGTTGATGGGAGACGGGATGGCGGGCAAGGGCAAGCTCTCGACGAAGCTGACGAAGAAGGCAGTCGACCAGATCGTGGCGGACCCCGACCGCGACGTGTTCGCGTGGGACAGCGAGCTTCCGGGCTTCGGGCTGCGTGTCAAGCCGTCGGGCGCCAAGACCTTCCTGCTGCAGTACCGCACCCGCGACGGCAAGAGCCGCCGGTTGTCGCTCGGCAAGTATGGGGTTCTCACCCCGGACGAGGCACGCCGCCGGGCCCGCATCGAGCTTGCGAAGGTCTCGGAGGGGCACGATCCCGTGGAGGCGCGCACCGAGGCCCGCAAGGCGCCTACGGTCGCGC
>JAJLJT010000206.1:0-9363 GCA_033844555.1 Alphaproteobacteria bacterium
TCCCGCCTCGGCCAGCGCCCGCGCCATCGCCCGTCAGTCCCGCAGCTTGAAGCGCTGGATCTTGCCGGTCGCGGTCTTGGGGAGGCTCTCCACGAAGACGATCTCGCGCGGGTACTTCCACTTGCCGATCGCGTCCTTCACATGCTCCTTCAGCACCTCGTAGAGGCCGTCGTCCTCCGCCCCCTCCTTCAGGACCACGAAAGCCTTGACCTTGGTCAGCCCCTCGGCGTCCTCGAAGGACACGCAAGCCGCCTCCAGCACGCTCTCGTGCGAGATGAGCGCGGACTCCACCTCGAACGGCGAGACCCAGATCCCGCTCACCTTGAACATGTCGTCGGTGCGCCCGCAGTAGTGATAGCGCCCGTCCGCATCGCGCGTGTACTTGTCGCCCGTGCGGGTCCATTCGCCGATGAAGGTCTGGCGCGTCTTGTCCCGCTGGTTCCAGTAACCGACGGGCTGGGTCGACCCGCGCACCAGCAGTTCGCCCACCTCGCCCTCGGCCACCTCCTGGCCGTGCTCGTCGACGAGGCGCAGGTCATAGCCCGGAACGCCCACGCCGGACGTCCCGTAGACCACGTCGCCCGGCGCGTTCGACAGGAAGATGTGCAGCATCTCGGTCGAGCCGACGCCGTCGAGAATGTCGACGCCGAAGCGGCGCTTCCACCGCTCCCCCACCTCCTTCGGCAGCGCCTCGCCCGCCGAGACGCAGAGCCGCAGCCGGTTCGATGCGATCTCCGGCCCCGCGCCCGGGTGCGCGAGCATCGCGGCATAGAGCGTCGGCACCCCGTAGAAGATCGTCGGGTTGTGCGTCTGCATCAGCGCGTAGACGTCCGCCGGGGTCGGCCGCGCGGGCCACAGCACCGCGGTGGCGCCGACCGACATGGGAAAGCTCATCGCATTGCCGAGACCATAGGCGAAGAACAGCTTGGCGGCCGAGAACACCACGTCGTCGCGGCGGATGCCCATGACCGGCTGGGCATAGAGGCGGCAGGTCTCCATCAGGCTCGTATGGACGTGCTGCACCCCCTTCGGCATGCCCGTGGAGCCGGAGGAGTAAAGCCAGAACGCCACCTCGTCGGCGCAGGTGTCGGCGGGCGCGAAGCTGTCGGGCTGGCCCGCCAGTTCGGCGGCGAAGTCGCGGTATCCGCCCGCCTCCCCGCCGACCACGAACACGTGTTCCAGGTGCGGCATCTCGGCCAGCACCGGCGCGACGGTCGCGAGCAGCGGCGCGGACACGAAGAGCGCGCGCGCCCGGCTGTCGGCGAGGATGTAGCGGTACTGCTCCGCCGCCAGCAGCGTGTTGAGCGCGACCGGCACGATGCCCGCCCGGATCGCGCCCCAGAAGATCGCCGGGAAATCGACCGTGTCGAGCACGATCATCGCCACCCGGTCTTCCTGCCGCAGCCCGCAGCCCCTGAGCAGGTTCGCAACCTGGCAGGACGCACTCAGCAGCCCGCCATAGGTGACCGACCGTTCCGGGTCGATGAAGGCGGTCTTGTCGCCCAGCCCCTCGGCCACGTTGCGGTCGAGGAAATCCGTGGCGGCATTGTAGGCGCGCGGATAGCTCATCGCTCGAACACTCCTCCCAACGTCGCGGGCGGGTCCGGCGAGACGCCTGGCCCTCCCGTCCTTGTTCTTCGACCCGGCCCGCGCCGTCAGACGCCCAGCCAGGTGTGCAGCACGCCCGGCTCCGCCTCGATCTCGGCGGGCGTTCCCGACCATTGCACCGCGCCCTTGCCGAGCACGTAGAGATGGTCGGCAAGCTGTGTCGCAAAGCGGAAGTTCTGCTCCACCAGCAGCACGGTCATGCCTGCCTCCTTCACGAAGGCCAGCCGTTCGCGGATGTCGCGCACAACGATGGGGGCAAGCCCCTCCGTCGGCTCGTCGAGCAGCAGCACCTCCGGGTTCAGCAGCAGCGCCCGCGCGATGGCGAGCATCTGCTGCTCGCCGCCCGAAAGCTGTGCGCCGCCGTTGCGCCGGCGTTCCCGAAGGCGCGGGAACAGCTCGTAGACCCGCTCCAGCGTCCACGGCCCCTCGCGCCGGCCGGCGACGAGGGTCAGGTTTTCCTCCACGCTCAGCGAGGGGAAGATGCCGCGCGTCTCCGGCATGTAGGAGAGACCGAGGCGCGCCAGACGGTGCGGGCGCGCGCCCGTGATGTCCTCGCCCCGGAAGCGCACATGGCCGCGGCGCGGGGGCGTCAGGCCGATGATGGAGCGCAGCGTCGTCGTCTTGCCCGCGCCGTTGCGCCCCAGCAGCGCCACCACCTTGCCCTCCGGCACGGACAGGCTGACGCCGTGCAGGATGTGGCTCGGCCCGTAATAGGTGTGCAGGTTCTGGACCTCGAGCATGGGGCTACACCGCCTCCCCGCCGAGATAGGTCTCCTGCACGACGGCGGAGCCGCGCACCTCCTCCGGCGTGCCCTCCATCAGCACCTCGCCATAGTTCAGCACCGTGATGCGGTCGGCGTGGGCGAAGACGAGGTCCATGTCGTGCTCGATCAGCAGCACGGCGAGGTCGCGCGGCAGATCGTCGACGAGACGCAGCATGCGCGCGGTTTCTTCCGGGCTCATGCCCGAGGTCGGCTCATCGAGCAGCAGGATCTTCGGCTCGGCGACGAGCGCGAGGCCCACTTCGAGCTGGCGTTGCGCGCCATAGGAGAGCGCGGAAACCGTCCGGTCCAGCATGTCGGCGAGGCCCACCCGCACCGCGGCGGCCTCGGCGCGCGCATGCGCGTCCTTGCGCGCCGATAGCCGCGGCCAGAACTCCCACCCGTAACCGCGCGCCGCGATGTCGGCCAGCACCAGGTTCTCCCGCACCGTCTGGCGGGGAAAGAGGTTGTTCTTCTGGAAGCTGCGCGCGAGGCCCAGCCGCGCACGCCCGTCGGGTGCGAGCCGGGTCACGTCCGTCTCCCCGATCAGGATGCGGCCGGAGGAGGGCTGAAGCTCTCCCGCGATCAGGTTGAAGAGCGTCGTCTTGCCCGCCCCGTTCGGCCCGATGATCGCGTGGCGCACGCCGATGGGCACATCGATGCTCACCCGCTTCGTCACCTCGAGCGCGCCGAAGGTCTTGACGAGGTTCTCAGCGCGCAGCATCGGCGGCCTCCCTTCCCTCGCCCTGGGGCCCCTCGCCCGCAGGCGCCCGGCGGTCGCCGCCCGGCAGCTTGCGCCACGCCCACTCCGCCCAGCCGATGATCCCGTTGCGCCCGCCCATCACGATCAGCACCAGGAAGAGGCCGAGCCAGAAGCCCCAGTATTGCGTCATGTCGCTCAGTTCGTGGCGCAGGAAGACGAGCGCGGCCGCCCCCACCACGGGCCCCGCCAACGTGCCGAGCCCGCCGAGGATCACCATGACGAGCACCTCGCCCGAGAGCGTCCAGTGCAAGAGCTTCGGCGAGATGAACATGGTGTGCTGCGCCGTCAGCGTGCCCGCGAACGCCGCGATCGTGCCGGAGAGCGCGAACGCGCTCGTCTGGTAGCGGCGAACGGGAAGCCCGAGCGCCCGCATCCGCGTCGTGTTGTCGTGCAGCCCGTGCAACACCGCGCCGAAGGGCGAGGCGATGAGCCGGTTCAGCGCGAGGTAGATCGCCAGCGCCACGACGATCAGCGTCATGGAGAAGGTCGCCGGCGTGTTGAGATCGAGCCCGATCCAGGTGAGGTCCAGCCGCTCGATCCCCGCGAACCCGTCGTCGCCGCCCAGCGTGCGGTTCTTGAAGAAGAACTCGTGCCCCATCTCGCCGATGGCGAGCGTGATCATGATGAAGAAGATGCCGTGCACGCGCGTCACCACCGCGCCGACGACGCACGCGATCACGCCCGTCGCCGCTGTCGCCGCGACCATCGACAGCCCGACCGGCCAACCGAGCACCACGGAGAAGAAGGCGAAGAGATAGGCGCCCGTACCGAACAGCGCCGCATGTCCCAGCGAGACCAGGCCCGCATAACCCGCGATCAGGTCGAGGCTCATGGCCAGGATCGCGAACACCGCGATCTCCGCCAGGATCTCGTGACCGAAATAGCCCGCCTGCGTCCAGTAGACCCCGAGCGCGATGAAGGTCGCCGCCGCGAACAGGTGCCGGAAGGTGGCCCGTCCCGTCATCCCCTCAGCTCCGCGCCGGGAAGAGGCCCTGCGGCCGGACCAGAAGGATCACGACCAGCAGCGCGTACATCAGGATGCCTGCGAACTTCGGAAGGAACACCTGCCCGAAGGTCAGCGTCGTGGCGATCAGCAGGGAGCCTGCGAGCGCCCCCGTCAGGCTGCCGAGGCCGCCCACCACCACGACCACCAGCGTCGGGATCAGGATGGCGATGCCCATGCCCGCCTCAGCCGAGAAGGCCGGCAGCGCGACCGCGCCCGCAAGCCCCGCGAGCGCGCAGCCGATCAGGAACACGATGAGGAAAGTCCGCTCCACGTTGACGCCCAGGCAGCTTGCCGTTTCCGCGTCGTCGACGCCCGCGCGCACCTCCGCGCCCAGCCGCGTGTATTCGAGCGCGAGATAGAGCAGTGCGAAGACGCCCAGCCCAACCGCGATGATGAACAGCCGGTACTCGGGGTAGATCTGCCCCAGGATCTCGATGGAGCCGGAAAAGGGCGCGTTCTGCACGCCCACCTGGTCCGTTCCCCAGATGTAGCGCTGCACGTCCATCAGCACGAAGATCAGGCCGAAGGTCACCAGCACCTGGTTCATCGGCCCCGCCTTGCGCATCCGGTCGATGACGAGACCGTAAAGCGCCCAGCCGAGCGCCATGACCGCAACCGGCGCCAGCAGATAGGCCCACCACACGCTTCCGGTCCACATCGTGACCGAATAGCCGATCAGCGCACCCGCCGCATAAAGCGAGCCATGCGCCAGGTTCACGAAGTTCATCAGGCCGAAGATGACGGTCAGCCCCACCGACAGAAGAAACAGCAGCATGGCGAGCTGCAGGCTGTTCAGGATCTGTACGATCCAGAATCCACCATCGCTGAGCACCGCGGATCCCCCCGTCACGTGCCTCGACCCCGCGCGGATGCGCACAGTGAAAGACCGGCCAGCCGGCGGCGGCAGTGCAGACGCGCCGCCGGCAGACCGGAGTGGCTTACATCATCTTGCAGCCGTTCGGCGGATCCTGGACGTCCGGGATCGTGTCCAGCACGGTCTGCGTCACCTTCCCGTCCTTGAAGTCGTTGCGGAAGATGTAGACGTTCTGCACCACGTTGTTCGTGGCCGGGTCGATGCTGAGAGGTCCGCGCGGGCCGGTGAACTTCACCTTGCGCAGGTTCTCCGCGAGCGCCTTCTTGTCGCCGCCCGACATCTTGATCGCCTCGATGATCAGGCGCGCGGCGTCATAGCCCGCCACCGCGAACTCCGAGCCGAGCTTGCCCTCGTGCTTGGCCTGGTAGGCCTCCTGGAAGCGCTTGTTCTCGGCCGTGTCGATGGTCGGCACATAGTGCAGCGAGGCCGTGACCCCGTCCGCCGCCTCGCCCTGCACGTGGACATAGGCCGCCGACGTCAGGAAGCCCGAACCGTAGAGCGGGATGTCCTTGCCGATGCCGAAGTCCTTGTACTGCTTGACGAAGGCGATGGCTGCCGAGCCCGCGAAGAAGGTGAAGATCGCGTCCGGGTTCGCCGCCTGCGCCGCCGCCAGATAGGGACCGTAGTCGTTGGTGCCCTGCAGCGGCGGATACGCCTCGCCCACGATCTCTCCGCCCGCTTCCGTGAACGACTTGCGGAACGTGTTCATCATCTGGTGGCCGGCCGCATAGTCCGGCGCCATCAGGTACACCTTCTTGATGCCCTGCTGGCCCATCCAGGTGCCCATCGGGCGGTTCACCTGGGAGTTCGAGAAGGACACGCGGACGATGTAGGGCGTGCAGTCCTTGCCCGTCGCCTCGTCATTGCCGGCATTCGACACGACGAGCGGGGTCTGCGACTGGTGTACGAAGTCGCGCAGCGCGCCCAGCACCGCCGAGGAGACGATGCCCGTCAGCACGTCCACCTTGTCCTGCAGGACCATCTTCTTGGCCTTGCCGAGCGTCGAGGCGGGATTGGCCTCGGTGTCCGCCCTCTCGAGCGTGATCGTGTTGTCGCCCAGCTCCGACCCGAAATGCTCGATCCCCAGGTTGAAGCCGTTTTCGATGTGGTTCCCCAGGCCCGCGTAGACGCCCGAAAGCGGAACCAGCAGACCCACCTTGTATTCGGCAGCCTTCGCGGGCATCGCCGCGGCTGCGGCGGCCATCGCGACTGCGAGCGCAGCGCCCGTACGTGTCTTGAGCACCTCGTCCTCCCTGACCTTCGTCTGTTCATCCCGATTTGTTTTCCAAAACGGGTGGCATGTATTTTGATGCACGTCAAGCGGTTTGTGCTTGAATAAAAAGCACTATAATGCACAGTTAAGACCCAAACGCGCCAGATTGCGCACGACGCCGCATACGCCCTTAAGCCCGCGTAAACCAGACGGGCAGCAGTCTGGCCGCCGGGTGGGCGCCGTCCGGGCAGCACCGCCCACGTTCAACCAGGCGGCCCCCGATCGGAGATCTTGCATGGCCAAGGCGCAGTTTCACAAGGGACAGCGTGTCTTCGTGCATCCTGTCGGCACATGGGCGACGGTGGAGCATGTCCTGCCGAAATGGACCAAGGGTGTCGAGGAACCGATCCGCATCACCTACGACTGCGGCCTCGGACGCGAGTTCCAGGCCGAGGAACTGGACGGCAACCGTGACCAGGATGCCGGCCTCGACGGGCTCGACGGGCGGACGTGGCGGGTCGTCAGGGCCCGCAACCGCTGGCAGGAACAGTACGACGTCTCGCGCCACCCCAATCCAGGGACCTATCCCGTGATCGTCACCGGCGAGAGCGACTGGGGCGGCTGGCGCGTGCCCGCGGCCGAATACGATCTCGACCCGCACCGCATCGAGAAGCAGGCCCAGGTCATGGCGCGCTCGGCCGAGATGCTGAAACTGCTCAAGCGGCTGGTCGACGCCGCCCGCACCGCGCCGGAGGATCTCTCCGACGACATCCACCAGATCGCCCGCGACGCGGTCGAGCTTCTGCGGAAGCCGCGCAGCGCCTCCAGCGGGCAGGGCTGACCTCCGTCAAGCGTAGCGCCCGCACCCCACAAGGCGCGGGTGGCGTGTCAGCTCAGCAGCTTGTCGGTATAGGCGAGGAGCGGAAGGTGCATCCGCGTGCCGAAGAAGATCGACAGCGCGATCACGCTGAACGATATCCCGATGATGCTTTCGAAGATGGCCGCGTCGCGCAGGCCGCGCCACGTCATCCAGACCGCGCCGAGGCTCGTCACGCCGAAGGCCAATACGTCGAGCCAGTTCATGGTGCGCGTCGTCCTCTTTCATCTTGCGCTGCACATCTTCCAGCCACACCTTGCCACAATGACGGTAAAAGCCTGATTAACCGCACCGGGGTTTTCCGGTATCCGCCTGTAAAACGCAGCCAGTCTCAAAGTGTCCGCGAGGAAATGAGTCCGATGACGTACCGCACCGAGCAGCCCCGCACGATCCGGCTCGCCGAATACACCCCTCCGGCGTGGCTGGTGGACGAGGTCGCGCTCGACATCGTGCTGGACCCCGACCGGACGCGGGTTTCCGCGCGCCTGTCCATGCGCCGCAACCCGGCCGCGGCGGGCGGCGCGGACGACATCGTGCTCGACGGCCGCGGCCTTCCCCTGCTGGCGCTGAAGATCGACGGACGCGCGCTCAGCCCCGGCGAGATCACCAAGACGGACGACACGCTGACCGTGCCTGGCGGTCTCGTCGCCGGGCGCGACCGCGTGAGTGTCGAGACCGAGACCGAGATCGCGCCCGCCGCGAACACTGCGCTCGAGGGGCTCTATCTCTCCAAGACCTGTTACTGCACGCAGTGCGAGGCGCACGGTTTCCGCAAGATCACCTTCTATCCCGACCGCCCGGACGTGCTGGCGGTCTTCCGCACGCGGATCACGGGCGACCCCGCGAAGACGCCGGTGATGCTGTCGAACGGCAACAAGGTCGGCGAGGGCACGCTGCCTGACGGACGCGCCTGGGTCGAATGGCACGATCCCTTCCCGAAGCCAGCCTATCTCTTCGCGCTGGTGGCGGGCGACCTTTCGCTCGTCGAGGACAGTTTCACCACCATGTCGGGGCGAGAGGTCGCGCTGCAGATCTATGTCGAGCATGGCAACGAGGACCGCACCGCCTACGCGATGGATGCCCTCAAGCGCTCGATGCGCTGGGACGAGGAGGCTTATGGGCGCGAATACGACCTCGACCTTTTCATGATCGTGGCCGTCTCCGACTTCAACATGGGCGCGATGGAGAACAAGGGCCTCAACATCTTCAACGCGAAATACATCCTCGCGAAGCCGGACACCGCCACAGACCTCGACTACGCCCTGATCGAGGGGATCATCGCACACGAATACTTCCACAACTGGACCGGCAACCGGGTGACCTGCCGGGACTGGTTCCAGCTCTGCCTCAAGGAGGGGCTGACGGTCTTCCGCGACCAGCAGTTCTCCGCCGACATGCGTTCCGCGCCGGTGAAGCGGATCGAGGATGTACGCGCGCTCCGCGCCCGCCAGTTCCCGGAGGACGCGGGCCCCCTCGCCCACCCCGTCCGGCCCGAGGCCTATATCGAGATCAACAACTTTTACACGGCGACGGTCTACGAGAAGGGCTCCGAGCTGTGCCGGATGCTCCACCTCCTGCTGGGCGCTGAGGGCTTCCGCAAGGGGACCGACCTCTATTTCGACCGGCACGACGGCGAGGCCGCGACGGTCGAGGATTTCATCGCCGCCATGGCCGACGCGAACGGCCGCGATCTTTCGCAGTTCGCCCGCTGGTATTCCCAGGCCGGGACGCCCATCGTGACCGCGACCGGTGAGTACGACGCAGCGGCGCACACCTACACGCTCGACGTGCGCCAGACGACGCGCCCCACCCCCGGCCAGCCCGCCAAGTCGCCGATGCACATGCCGATGCGCATCGGCCTCGTGGGCGAGGACGGCACGCCCCTGCCCCTGCGGCTTCAGGGGGAGGACCAGGGCGAGGCCCCCACCGACCGCGTTCTGGAGCTGACGGGGGAGAACCACCGCTTCGTCTTCGAAGGGGTGGAGACGCGGCCGATCCCCTCGCTCTTCCGTGGCTTCTCCGCGCCCGTACGGCTCGAAACCGGACTTGGCGAGGCCGAGGATCTCAAGCTGCTTGCCGCCGATCCCGACCCCTTCAACCGGTGGGAGGCCGGTCAGCGCCACGGCCGCCGCCGCCTGCTCGCCCTGATGGAGGAAGCGCTTGCCCAGAAGCCCTTCTCCACGGATCCCGCCTTCTGCGCCGGGCTGGGCGCCGTGCTGGCGGACGACGCGCTCGACCCGGCGTTCAAGGCGCTGGCGCTG
>JAJLJT010000207.1:0-4496 GCA_033844555.1 Alphaproteobacteria bacterium
CGCACGGCCTCGAGTCCCAGCGGCGTCGCAGCCAGCAGCGCCGCCAGCCCGGCGGCAGCCGCGGCCGAGTGGATCGCAAGGCCCACGACAAGCCCCAGCGCCGCGACCAATGCGCCCGTCAGGCCCGCCCGCGCGCCCGCAGCGAGGCAGAACGCCATGTCAGGGCCGGGCGTGATCGCGAGCGCCAGCGACGCGCCGGAAAAGACGAGCAGGGTGGCGGTGTCGAACATGGGGCGCAGCATCCCGCGCCCCACGTGCGCAATCAAGTGCGGCCGATGCCGGTCAGCCGTGCGCCGGACCGGCTCCTGCTGGCGGTACGGCAGCCTGTTTCGCCCGGTTGACCAGGCGCCAGCCCGCCGCGATGGCGAGCGCGCCGCCGGCGATCACGGCCGCGTCCTCTGCCCAGGTCAGCGCGCCGGGGTTCGTGATGGCGTGCTTGAACAGGAACCCGCCCGCGCAGGCGAACAGGATCGAGGAAAGAACGGCGGCGAGTTCCGCCACGCCGAACGCGTTGGTCCACGCCGGTCTGCGCGGATGGCGCAACCCGACGACCGAACTGAAGAAGACGACGATCGCAAGCGCGAGAAACGCGATGGACAGGATGAGAGACATGGCGGATAGGCCCGTATCGGCGACGCCCGGACATGGCCGGGGCGGGCAGGCACCTCTTGCCGGCGCCGGTCAGCCCTGCGGTCGCGGGCGCACCCGGGGTCGGCCATCTCGGTGCGCGCGCGCGATAACAGATGCGCCGTCCTTGCCCGCCGCGCAAGAGGGGGTGTGCCCGGTCAGGCGGCGCCCGCCTGCGCCCGGCGGTGTTCCTCCAGCCGCGGCATGATCTTGACCAGGTTGCACGGCCGGTGCCGGTAGTCGAGCTGGTACTTGAGGATGCCGTCCCAGCCGTCCTTGCAGGCACCGGGAGAGCCCGGCAACGCGAACAGGTAGGTCCCGTGCGCAACGCCCGCGGTCGCACGCGACTGGATGGTCGATGTGCCGACCTTCTCCCACGAGATCATGTGGAAGGCGGTCGAGAAGCCGTCGATCTCCTTCTCGAAGACCGACCGGAAGGCCTCCACTGTCACGTCGCGGCCGGTGAGGCCCGTGCCGCCGGTCGAGATCACCACGTCCACGCCGGGATCGGCGATCCAGGCCTCGAGCTGGGCCACGATCTCCGTCACGTCGTCGATCACGATGGCGCGCGCGGCGAGCCGGTGCCCGGCCTCCTCCAGCCGCTTGACCAGCGTGTCGCCGGACCGGTCGTCGGCGAAGGTGCGGGTGTCCGACACGGTCATGACCGCGATGTTCACGGGCACGAAGGGGCGGGTTTCGTCGATGCGGCTGGCGGACATGGGGACGCTCTCCGCTGTCTCGGGACTGCAGTGGGGCAGGAGTCTAGCGCCGGGGCGCTGCTTTCGCCAGTGCAGCCGGAAAGCGTGGGTGCGGCAAAAAGAACGGGCCCCGCCAAGGGGGCCCGAAGGTGGCACGCCAACCAATCCGAATGCGGTCGCCCGGGATCAGAGCGCGTCGATGTCGCGCGCGATCTTGACGGCGAGGTCGATGCCCTTCTGGATCTCGGCGGGATCGGTGTCGTTCCCCTCCCTCTTGATCTCCGCGAAGATCGAATTGATGCCGGAGTCGCTGAGGACCGTACGCGGCAGGCCGGCATCCTCGATCGCGTCGAGGGCGATCATGCGGAACTCCGGCTCGTCCACCTTGCCGTCGGCCATGGCGGCGTCGATCGCTGCGCTGACGGAGGAAGACCCGCCAGAGGAGCCCGAAGAGCCCGAAGAGCCCGAGGAACCAGAAGAGCCCGAGGAACCAGAAGAACCGGACGACATCGCGCCGCCGGTCGCATCCATCACGCCGTCGTACACGCTCTGGGCGTCGAAGGAGTCGAGGCCCGAATAGGCGTCGCGCAACTCGGCATCGGACATGTCCGTGCCGCCGTACTTGTCGACCAGCGCCTGGAATTCGGCGAACGTCACCTGGTCGTCGTCGGCCAGCGCGTCGACCACGTCGTCCATCAGCGCTTCGTTCATGCCGTTGCCGAACGCCTCCATCAGGGCGTCGGTCATGCTGGCCGCGTCGAAGCTGTCGGCATTCTCGTAAAGCGCACGAAGCTCGTCCGAGGACATGGAGCCGTCGCCGTACTTGTTGTAGATCGCCTCGAACTCGGCGAACGACACCTGATCGTCGTCGGCCAGCGCGTCGAGCACATCGTCCTGGACCGCCGCGCGATCCACGTCGGAACCCGACGCCGCATCCATCTCGGCGTCGTATTCCTCGGCAGCGCCGACAGCGTCGCGGAGAGCGAGCGGGGTGCTGGTCCCCGAGGAGGACAGCTCGCCGAACGCCTTCTCGATCGCCTCGTCGGAGATGTCGTCGCCGAGGTTTTCCTTCACGATCTCGGTAAACTCGGAGAGGTCGACCTTACCGTCGTCGCGCATCGCCGCGATGATGTCGGCTCTCAGTTCTGCAGTCGCCATTGCCCCAGACTCCTTATCTGCAACACAGGTCCACAACGATTTCCGGGTGCCACCCGGCGTCAATTTGACACAAGTGTATCAAAACAAAACGAGATTGAAAGGAGTTTCTTGTCATATAACCCAGCCTGGAGGCACTGGCCGGCCGACGAGTTCATACGCTGCGTCGCGGCCAACCTCGAGTATCTGGCCGAACGTCGGATCGGGCGGCAACCGGCCGAAATAGGTTTGCGCGACTGCTTCCGTCACCTGTGTGGGGTCCCCGCCCAGGTAACCTACGCTATCCCGGAGTCCTATGGTGAAGCTTGGCAGGTCCATGATGTCATCGTCGCGCCTGCGGCTGCGCTGCCGATAGAAATAATCAGTGATATAGGCTATTTCGTTGCGAACTCTGAGGTCACTGATTGAAGTGCTGCTTCCGGTAGAGCCCGCATTGGGTGTAACGTCAGAGGGCGCACCGGTGCCATTGGCGGTTGCGCCCGAGCCATTCGCCGACGTGCCGCCCCCGGGTGCGCCGGTTCCGTTGGCGGAAGCCGCGGCCGAAGCCCCGGCCGCTGCCTGGCCGATCTGGTCGAAGTCCGACTTGTCGGCGAGGCCGGCGCCCGAGGGCCGGATGACCGCGTCGGTGACCCAGGCCGCGTCGCCGCCGTCGTTGACGATGGTGTCGACGACGCCCTGCTTGAAGGTGTCGAAGGTCGAGACGCCGTCCGCAGGCAGGAACATCCCGATGCCACCCGCCGCGAAGGGGTAGAAATAGTCGGCGTCCTTGTCGGCGGTGCCGCCGCCGCCGCCGCTGGTGCCGCCCGTCGCGCCGGATCCGTTGGCCGACGTGCTGCCGCCATTGGTGCCGCTCGTCCCGCCGCCGGTTGTGCCGGACCCGCCCGCGGACGTGCCGCTGCCGCCCGCGGCCGTCACGCCGGCGCCGGCCAGCGCGCTTGCCATGGCGTCCGCGCTGAAGCTGCTGCCGGACTTGTAGGCGTCGCGCAGCTCGGCGCTCGACATGGAGCCGTCGCCATATTTGTCGTAGAGCGCCTGGAACTCCGCGAAGGTGATCTGGCCGTCGTCCGCCAGCGCCATCTCGAGGTCCTGCATCAGGCCTGCGTCCGGACCGCTGCCGAACGCTTCCATCAGGGCATCGGTCATGCTGGCCGCGTCGAAGCTGTCGGCGTTCTGGTAGAGGTCGCGCAACTCGTCCGGCGACATGGAGCCGTCGCCGTGCTTGTTGTAGATCGCCTCGAACTCCGCAAACGAGACCTGGTCGTCGTCGGACAGTGCATCGAGCACGTCGTCCTGAACCGCCGCCTCGTCGACATCGGAGCCCGCGGCCGCGTCCATCTCCGCGTCGTAGTCCTCTGCGTTGCCGACGGCTGCCTGAAGCGCGAGCGGGGTGCTGAGGTCGGAACCCGACAATTCCCCGAAGGCCCGGTCGATCGCCGCGTCGGAGATGTCGCCGCCGAGATAGTCCTTCACGATGCCCGAAAACTCGCCGGCGTCGACCTTGCCGTCGTCGCGCATTGCGGAAATCACGAGTCCGCGCAGTTCTGCCGTCGCCATTGCCCCAGCCCTCCGGTCACCCTCGCACCCAGCCTAGATGCATAAAAACTGTATCATTATAAAACGTACAGATACAACTGTAAAAATTAACGATCACAAATCGAAGTGTCGCGGCCTCCTGTCGGCGCGGAGCGGCAAGATCGGGACGTGAATGGAAAAAGGCCGGCGGGATGTCCGCCGGCCTTGATGTCGGGTGTGTGCTGCGTCCCCTCCCGCGAGGGGGCGCGGCGATCAGCCAAGCGCCTGCTCCACCGCGGTCCGCATGCTTTGGGCGTCGAAGCTGTTGGCGTTGCGGTAGAGGTTCCGCAGTTCCGCATCGCTCATGTCCGATCCGCCATGCTTGGCGATCAGGGCCTTGAATTCGGCGAAGGTTACCTGCCCATCGTCCGCCAGCAGATCGAGCAGGTCGTCCATGAAGGCGCAGTCCGCACCGCACGCCTGCATCAGGCCATCTGTGACGCT
>JAJLJT010000208.1:0-7468 GCA_033844555.1 Alphaproteobacteria bacterium
CGCCAGTTCCAGCGCAGCTTCCTGCTGGCGGACGGCATCGAGGTGCAGAGCGCCCGCATGGCGGACGGCCTGCTGCACATAGACCTGCGCCGCCCCCGCGCGGAGGAGGTCGTGCGCGAGATCAAGATCACCTCGGCCGACTCCTGAGGACGCGACCCCTGCGGCCCATCACCTGAATCGCAAGGAATACGCATGATCGCCAAACGAAATCCGGGCGCCGATGGCGCCATCTCGACCGAGGCGCTGCTTGCGCTCGGCACCCCCGACACGGTGTACATCCGGGAGATGACCGCGCCGGAGCTTGACGAACTGCCCGAGGCCCAGGCCCTCGGCCGCGCCGGCAAGCTCTACGCGATCCATCAGGCCGACGGCACCCGGCTGGCCATCGTCAACGACCGGGCTGCCGCCTTCGTGACGGCGCGCCAGAACGACATGGAGCCGGTAAGCGTTCACTGACGCCACCCGCGACGGCCCCACAGCGAAGACGACAGCGAAAACGGGCCAGCCCCTTGCCCAGGGGCTGGCCCGTCGTGCGTTCTGTCAGCGGCGGCCGCTCTCAGGCGGCGTTCGAGGCCGTCGACGCTTCGGTCAGAAGCGCGTGGATCGCGTCGGCGTCCCGGCTGCCGCGCACCTTGGCGCAGATCACCTTGTTGCGCAGCAGGCGCGACACGCGCGCCAGCGCCTTCAGGTGATCCGCCCCGGCTCCCGTAGGCGCGAGCAGCAGGAAGACGAGGTCCACCGGCTGCTCGTCGATCGAATCGAAATCGATCGGCTGGTCGAGCCGCGCGAACACGCCCCACACCCGCTCGAGCCCGTCGAGCTTGCCGTGCGGAATCGCCACGCCCTGCCCAACACCCGTGGTTCCCAGCCGCTCCCTGCCGAGAAGGGTCTCGAAGATGTCGCGCTCGCCGAGGCCCGTCAGCTCGGCGGCCTTGGCCGCGAGCGCCTCCAGGGCCTGCTTCTTGCTTGACACCTTGAGCGCCGGAAGCACCGCTTCCGGAAGCACCAGTTCATGCAGTTCCATATCGCCTCGATATCGATTTCCGCGCAGGCCGGACCGTTCGTCACGCCCCGCGCCTGGTCCGCCCGTCAGGATCCACCCAGCCGATGTTCCCATCGGGCCTGCGGTAGACCATGTTCAGACCGCCATGCGCGCTGTTCCGGAACAGCATCGCCGGAGACGACGACAACTCCAGCTGCATGACGGCCTCCCCGACCGTAAATTCGCGAATGTCCGTCGTGGTCTCCGCCACGATTACGGGATCGAGCGTCTCTGGCTCGCTCTCGCTCGCCTCCTCGTCCTCCACCGGCGTGCTTATGACATAGGACGCCGCCTCGATGAAAGGAATACTTCCTTCCCGGTCCTTGTGATGGTCCTTCAGCCGGCGCTTGTAGCGGCGCAGCTGCTTTTCCAGACGCTCGAGCGCATCGTCGAAGCTGAGATAGATCTCCTGCGCGACGGCATGCGCATGGCCGGTCATTCCCGAGGGCAGGTGAATCTGAAGGTCGCAACGGAAGCCCGACCCCTCCCGGTTGAAGGTGACCGCCACCTCGGTCGGGCGGCTGAAATACTTGCCCACCGCCTCGTCCAGGCGGTCCTCGGCGTGGACCTTGAGCGCGTCGCCGATGTCGATCTGCTTGCCGGTAATCTGAAGATGCATGGGCGTTCCTGCCTCATGTATGACCATGCCAAAAGGGCCCGTCACGCTGGCCCCCGCTAAAGCGGGCGGGACAGTAGTTTGCCCCGCTTGCGCAAGTCAACTCTGAGCGGAATTCCGTTTCAGGTCAATATATTAGACCAATGCAGCCTTCATGCGGCGGCGCTGGACGGAGGACGGAATCCGCATGGCTTCACGATACTTCGCCACGGTCCGGCGGGCAATGTCCACGCCCTCCGACTTGAGGATTTCGACGATCCGGTCGTCGGAAAGGATCGCCTCCGGCGGTTCGGCGTCGATCAGCGCGCGGATGCGGTGACGGACCGATTCCGCCGACAGCGCCTCGCCGCCGTCCGCCGACGCAATTGCGGTCGTGAAGAAGTATTTCATCTCGAAGATGCCGCGCGCCGTGCCGATGTACTTGTTCGCCGTGACGCGGCTCACCGTCGATTCGTGGAGGCTCACGGCCTCCGCCACGGTCTTGAGGTTCAGCGGCCGCAACTCGGTGATGCCATAGGCGAAGAAGCCATCCTGCTGTCGGACGATCTCGGTCGCCACCTTGAGGATGGTGCGCGCGCGCTGATCGAGGCTCTTCACCAGCCAGTTGCCGGTCTGATAGCAGTCCGACAGGTAGGTCTTGTCCTCGCGGCTCAGGCCCGACCGGCCGATCTGCGTGTAATAGCGGCTGTTGACGAGCACGCGCGGCAAGGTCTCGCTGTTCAGTTCCACGAGCCATCCGCCGCTCTGGCTCTCGCGCACGAAGACGTCGGGCACGACGGGCTGGACAGGGGCCCCGCCGAAGGCGCGGCCGGGCTTGGGCTCCAGCGCGCGGACCTCCGCGATCATCTCCTGCAGGTCGTCCATGTCGACGCCGCAGACCTTCAGCAGCTGGGAGAGGTCGCGCCGGGCGAGCAGGACAAGATTGTCGAGCAGCGCCGCCATGCACGGGTCGTAGCGGTCCCGCTCCTTCAATTGCAGGACAAGACACTCCTTGAGGTCGCGCGCGCCGACGCCGGTCGGCTCCAGCGACTGGATGAGCGCCAGGCCTGCCTCCGCCAGAGCGGTCGGGATGCCGAGCCGCAGGGCGAACTCCTCCATCGGCTCGCGGAGATAACCGGCCTCGTCCACCTGGTCGATCAGCAACTCGCCGATCAGCAGCATCTGCCGGTCGCGGGTCGCCAGGCTCAGCTGCTTGCGCAAATGGTCGTGCAGCGTGTCCTCGGACGAGAGGGTTTCCTCGAAGCCGCCGTCCTCGCCATCGAAGCCGCGGCCGCCACCGACGCCCGACCAGGAATTGACCGCGAAGGCGTCGCCCTCGCCGCCGCCGTTCGGCACCGCGTCGGAACCGGTGTCGTCGCCGTAGAGATTCTCCTGCCCGCCGTCGAGCGCCTCGGACCGTTCATAGGCGCGGCTGTCGTCGCCCAGCGCCTCGTCGGCGCGCTCCGTCCGGGTCGCGACCTCCGCGCGATCGCCGCCGTCTGCCTCGCCGTCGGCCCGGTCGCCGCGCTCGTCGCGCTCCAGCAGCGGGTTGCGCTCCAGCTCCTCCTCAACGAAGGCGGCCAGTTCGATGTTGGAGAGCTGCAGCAGCTTGATCGCCTGCTGCAGCTGCGGCGTCATGACGAGCTGCTGGCTCTGCCGGACCTCGAGCCGCGGCGCAAGAGACATGCGCGAGGGTCCGGCAGCCGACATCAGAGCGAGAACCTTTCCCCGAGATAGACGCGGCGCACGTCGGCGTCGCGCACGATCTCGGACGGCGTGCCCTCCATCAGGACCTGCCCGGAATGGATGATGTACGCCCGGTCGATCAGGTCGAGCGTCTCGCGCACATTGTGGTCGGTAATCAGCACGCCGATTCCCCGCTCCTTCAGGTGCTGCACGAGCGCGCGGATGTCGCCGACCGCGATCGGGTCGACGCCCGCGAAGGGCTCGTCGAGCAGCATGAACGACGGCGCGGACGCGAGCGCGCGGGCGATCTCCAGCCGCCGCCGCTCGCCGCCCGAAAGCGCGATGGACGGGGTCCGCCGGAGATGGGTGATGGAGAATTCGGCCAGCAGGTCGTCGAGCAGCGCCTCGCGCTTGTCGCGGTCGCCGACATTGAGTTCGAGCACCGCGCGGATGTTGTCCTCGACCGTGAGGCCGCGGAAGATCGAGGCCTCCTGCGGCAGATAACCGACGCCGAGACGGGCCCGCCGGTACATGGGCAGGTCCGTGATGTCGTGTCCGTCGAGCGATATGCGTCCATAATCCGCCGCCACCAGTCCGGTGATCATGTAGAAACAGGTCGTCTTCCCGGCTCCGTTGGGTCCCAGAAGGCCGACGATCTCGCCGCGGCGCACCTTCAGACTGACGCCCCGAACGACCGGCCGCTTCTTGAAGCTCTTGCCGATCTCGTGGGCTTCGAGCCCCGCCCTCTCCGCCACCACGCGCGGGCGCGGTCGCGAGTCGGCCGGTTGAACGGGTGCGGACGGACCGCCTTTCAGGACCCCCCTGAGCCAGGATGTCATTGCACCGCGCCCCGCTTAAATTTCGATGAAGCCCCGGCGCCCCGCGCCTGGCAATTCGTCATGCCGCCGATCTCCGCCGTTGCGTTCGCCGGTTGTCCCCGCTCCGCGCTCACTGGTTTCCGCCGCTCCTCTCGGGCACCTTGAAGATGCTGCGCACCCGTCCGCCCTCGCTGCCGCCGCTGAGTTTCGAGCGGCCGGTCGCGAGATCGATCACCAGTTCCTGCCCGCGGATCACCGTCTCGTCCTGGGTGAGCACCACGTCGCCGGTCATCCGGATGGTCCGGGAGGCGACGTCGTAAAGGGCCGTGGCCCCCGTCGCCTTCTCCCGCCCCGACGTCACGATCACGCCGCCCTCTGCCCGCAGTTCCGTGATCTCGCCGCCGTCCGTCTGCGGATCTCCGGAATAGGCGACGCGCAGCCGTTCCGTCCGCAGGCGGATGTCGCCCTGCACCACGTCGACCTTGCCCGCGAAGATCGCCCGCTTTTCCTGCTGCAGCACCTCGAGGCTGTCGGCCGTGATCTCGATCGGCTTGGAGGTGTCGAGCGCGAACCCCGGCGTGCTGGACTGCGCCAGCGCCGGCCCGGCGAAGGCGAGGACCGCGGCGAAGCCTGCGCCGCACAGCGCAGCGCGGAAGGCGGTGAGGGACATCATGGACGGCTCTCCGTACCGGAAGCAGGTGCGCCGGGATCGGGCCCGCGCGCGGGATTGATGACAAGACGGACGCCGCCGTCGAACTTCAGACGCTCGCCCGACTCGCTGACGCGGGCGCGCGCCGCCTCAAGCGTGCCATAGGGCCCGCCGGCGCTGAGCGCGCCCGGCGCGTCGATCGTTCCGCGCGCCAGATCGAGCGTGGCCTCGCCCGTCTCGACGCGGGTTCCGTCGTTCGAGACGACGGTCACGCCGCCCGTCAGTTCGAGAACCTCGCGCTTGGGGAAATAGAGGCCCTTCGCGGCGTCCACCGTCACGACCCGGCCGGAGGGGTCGGCAACCGTCGCGGTCAGCGTTTCCAGCCGCACCTCCGTCGGATCGAGGCCGTTCGGATAGGCCGCGTCCGCCACGAGGGAATATTGCCGCCCGGAGGCGTCGGCGCCCGAATAGCTCGGCCGCGTCATCTTCATCAGGTCGCCGGGAACGTTCATCTCGCCCATCACCCGGGCCGATTCCAGCGCGCGGATCCGCTCCCCGATCACAGGCCACAGCGTCAGCGCCGCGAGCAGCAGCAGCGCCACCACCGGCAGCGCCACCCGCATCACGCCCACGAAGCGGGAGTAGCGGCGCGCATCGCGGGCGGACCCGCCCTGCCCGGCCAGACCCTCCAGCCGGGGACGCCGCGCAGGCGCGGGCGTCATGTCAGACCACCCCGGCGCGGAGACAGTCATGGATGTTCACGAAGCCGGCGATGCGCGGGGCCACCCCCTCGCCCGGCTCTCCCTCGACAACGAACACGGACGTGATGGCGGCCGCCTGCATCATGGAAACCGCCTCGACCGCCAGCGCGTCGGCGCGGATCGTCTTGGGCCGCGCGGTCATCACGTCGGCGACCTTGCGGGTCAGCAGGTCGGGCTGCATGTGGCGGCGCAGATCGCCGTCCGTCACGATGCCGAGCAGACGGCCCGCCCCGTCCTCGATCCCGACGCAGCCGAAGGACTTCGACGTCATCTCGATCAGCGCGTCGCCGAGCGCAGTGTCCGGCGTCACCAGCGGGAGTGCCGCGCCCGTGTGCATGATGTCGCGGACGCGCACGAGACGCGCGCCGAGCCGCCCCCCCGGGTGGAAGGTGCGGAAATCCTCCGCCGAGAAGCCCCGCCGCTCCATCAGCGCGACGGCCAGCGCGTCGCCCAGCGCCAGCATCATGGTGGTCGATGTGGTGGGCGCGAGGCCGTTGGGACACGCCTCCTCCGCTTTCGGCAGGACCAGCGCCACGTCGGCGGAACGGGCAAGCGTGCTCTCGGCGCGCCCCACCATGCCGATCAGCGGGATCGAAAAGCGGCGGGTGTGCGCGATGAGGTCGGCAAGCTCCGACGTCTCGCCGGAGTTCGACAGGCAGATCACGCTGTCGCCCTCGCGAATCATGCCGAGATCGCCGTGGCTCGCCTCGCCAGGATGAACGAACTGCGCCGGCGTCCCCGTCGAGGCGAAGGTCGCGGCGATCTTGGCGCAGATGTGCCCGCTCTTGCCCATGCCGGACAGGATGGTGCGGCCCGTTGTCCCCGCAACCACGTCGACAGCCGCGGAAAAGCTGGCATCCAGCGCCGCGCTCATCGCGGTCAGGCCCGCGATCTCGACCGAAAGCGCCCGCCGTCCGGCGGACACGTCGCGGTCGACACGACCGTCGGCGCGCGCCGCTGCGGCCTGTGCATTGGCTGTCGTCACCCGAAACCCCTTCTCCGCGCCCGCAACATTCTTATGGTTAATGGCCGGTATGCGAAATCCATGCCAGCCCGACCGCGATAATGGGGGCTGGGTGCGCGCCGGTCAATGCGTGTGGCAGGAAAACAACGCATGCACGCAGCGCGGACGGGGCGCGGCGCGTGCGTCTCAATGGGCAAATATATCCGTCTCCGCCCAGCCAGCGATGTCGAGCCAGGCCCGCGCCGGGAGGAAGTCGAAACAGGCGCGCGCGATGTCCGTACGCCCTTCGCGCGCCAGCATGGCGTCGAGGCCGGCCTTCACCTTGTGCAGGTAGAGCACGTCGCTCGCGGCATATTCCATCTGCGCCTGGGAAAGCGTCTCCGCCCCCCAGTCCGAGGATTGCTGCTGCTTCGACAGTTCCACGCCCGCGAACTCCCGCACCAGATCCTTGAGCGAGTGGCGGTCGGTGAAGGTGCGCACCAGCTTCGACGCGATCTTGGTGCAATAGACGGGCTCCGCGCGCACGCCGAGGTAATATTCCATCACGGCCACGTCGAAGCGCGCGAAATGATAGAGCTTCAGCACCTCCGGGTCGGCCAGCAGGCGGCAGAGATTGGGCGCGTCGTAGGAGTCCCCGGCAAACTGCACGAGGTGCGCGTCGCCGTCGCCGGACGACAATTGCACGACGCAGAGCCGGTCGCGATGCGGGTTGAGGCCCAGCGTCTCGCTGTCGATCGCCACCACCGGCCCGAGGTCGAGCCCGTCCGGCAAGTCGCCCTTGTGAAGATGGATCGCCATGCGTCTTGCTTCCCCCTCAGTCCCGTCGCGTGCCCGGCCCCGGATGGCGGACATGCCCCGGCAAGGGCCCCGTGACCGGGGGAATTGGTGCCCAGGAGAGGACTCGAACCTCCACGACCTTTCGATCACTAGCACCTGAAGCTAGCGCGTCTACC
>JAJLJT010000209.1:0-2891 GCA_033844555.1 Alphaproteobacteria bacterium
CGCCGCCAGACGACGAGGCAGCCGAGCGGGGCAAGCGCGATGGCGAGCGCCAGCCCGGCGAGCATCGCGCGCACGAAGAAGGCGTCGGTCAGACCGGCAAGGACGCTCATGCCCCGCCCTCCGGCCCGTGCTTGTGGCCATGACCGTGCTCGTGCGCGAGGTCGTGATGATGGCCGTGGGCGTCGACGATGTCGCCGGTCAGGTCGTGCTCGTGATCGTGGGCGTGCGCGTAGAGCGCGTAGGTGCCCGCCGCCTTGGGCCCGAACAGGCGCAGGAATTCCTTGTCCCGGCTGACCGTGCGCGGCGCGCCGGTGCAGCAGACGTGCCCGTTGAGGCAGACCACGCGGTCGGTCGCCGCCATGACGACGTGCAGGTCGTGGCTGACCAGCAGGATGCCGCAGCCGTGGCGGTCGCGGATTTCGCCGATCAGGTCGTAGAGCGCGGCCTCGCCCGCGAAGTCGACACCCTGCACGGGCTCGTCGAGGACCATGAGTTGCGGCCGCGCGATCAGCGCGCGTGCGAGCAGAACGCGTTGCAGCTCCCCGCCGGACAGCGTGTGGGCGGGCGCGTCGACCAATTGCGCGACGCCGGTTTCCTCGAGCGCCGCGACCACATCGGCCCGCGATGCCCTGACCGTCAGCGTCATGAGCCGGTGGACGGGCAGCGGCAGGGTGCGGGGCACCGTGAAACGCTGCGGCACATAGCCGACGGTCAGGCCGGGGGCGCGCACGATCTCGCCCTCCGTCCGCTTCTCGAGCCCTAGGAGCGTGCGCACGACCGTTGTCTTGCCGCCGCCGTTCGGGCCGATCAGGGTCACGATCTCCCGCTCGGCAACCTCGAGGTCCACGTGGCGGACGAGCCAGCGCCCGCCGCGGCGGACGCCGAGATCCTGCGTCGCGATCAGCGTAGCCGCGTCCGTCTGCCGGGTCCCGGGCATGCGAAGGGCGGGGGCGGCGGTCATGGGCGCGCCTCCGCGCACGATGCGCAGCGCCCGGCGACCTCGATGACGGGATCGTGGATCTCGAATCCCTCCTCGCGGGCGGCCTTGCCGATGGCGGCCATGACGCCACGGTCGGCGATCTCCGCCACGGTGCCACAACCCTCGCACACCAGGAACTGCGGCCCGTGCCGCGCGCCGGGATGGGCGCAGGCGATGAAGGCGTTCGCCCGCTCGATCCGGTGGACGAGGCCCTGCGCCTGCAGGAAGTCGAGCGCCCGGTAGACCGAGATGGCGGCCGGGCGGCGGCCGCGTTCGGCCATGCGCTCGATGATCTCGTAGGCGCCCATCGCGCGGTGCCCGGAGAGCAGGGTTTCCAGCACCTGTCGGCGCAGCACGGTCAGCCGCTCGCCCCGCCCTGCGCACAGGGCTTCGGCGGCGTCGAGGCCGGCCGCGATGCAGGCCGCGTGGTCGTGCGCGTCGGAAGGGAAGGCGTGGGTGGTCATGGGCGGGTCCGGTGCTGTCCGGCCACCCTCGCACAGTGCGCGGCGCGGGTCATCTCCGGATCGCTTGACATGTTATGTTGTAACATCTACCTCCGGACATCATTCGTCAAGCACCGGCAATCGCGCCGTTTTCCGGGGGAGTTCCGCACATGAGCCCGTTCCGCCTGTCCGCTGCAGCCGCCCTGGGCCTCGCCCTGTGGGCCGCGCCCGCCGTCGCGGCGCCGCCCGCGACCGTGGCGACGATCCTGCCCGTCCATTCCATCGTGTCGGCGGTGATGGCGGGCGTGGGGGAGCCGCATCTGCTGATCGACGGGGCGGGGTCGCCGCACGCCTATTCCCTGAAGCCCTCGGATGCGCGGGCGCTGGAACAGGCCGGGCTGGTCGTCTGGGTGGGCGAGGGGCTGGAGACGTTCCTGGAGCGGCCGCTGGCGACACTGTCGGCAAAGGCGACTGTCCTGACGCTGGAGGAGATCGAGGGCATCGAGCTTCTGCCGATCCGCGAGGGCGGGGCGTGGGAGGGCCACGCCCACGACCATGCCGGCCATGACCACAAGGACGATGGGCACAAGGGTCACGACCACAAGCACGACCACAAGCACGATGGGCACAAGGGTCACGATCACGGCGAAGGCGCCATCGACACCCACCTCTGGCTCGATCCGATGAACGGCAAGCGAATCGCGGCGGAGGTGGCCGAGACGCTCAGCCAGCTCGACCCCGCCAATGCCGACGCCTACCGCCGCAACGCGGAAACCTACGCTGCGCGCCTCGACGCCCTCGACGCCGAGATCGAGGAGATGCTGCATCCTGTCGAGGACCGGCCCTACGTCGTCTTCCACGACGCCTACCAGTATTTCGAGGCGCACTACGGCCTCAACGCGCGCGGCGCGGTGACGTTGAGTCCCGACCGTGCGCCGGGGGCGGAGCGGCTGCGCCAGGTGCGCCACGCCATCGAGGACAGCGGGGCGGCCTGCATCTTCGCCGAGCCGCAGTTCTCCCCGCGCGTGCTCGACGTGGTGACGGAGGGCCTGGACGTGAAGACGGGTGTGCTCGACCCTCTGGGGGCCGAACTGGCACCCGGTCCCGACGCCTATCCGCAGATGCTGCGGAACCTGGCGGTGGCGCTGAGGGACTGCCTCGGCTGACGGCGGGGCAGTCGCTCAGGCGACCGGGTCGGAAATGACCTCGATCCGGTCGTCGCGCACCGCATTGAAGAAGCAGTTGGGCCGGTTCGTGTGGCACGCCGGCCCGGTCTGCGCGACCAGCACCAGCACCGTATCGCCGTCGCAGTCGTAGCGGAATTCCACAAGCCGCTGGACGTGGCCGGAGCTTTCGCCCTTGCGCCAGAGCGCGCCGCGCGACCGCGACCAGTAGGTGACGCGGCCCGTGCGCAGCGTCTCCGCGATCGCTTCCGCGTTCATCCAGGCCATCATCAGCACCTCGCCGGT
>JAJLJT010000210.1:0-6446 GCA_033844555.1 Alphaproteobacteria bacterium
CACCTTCTCCGGTGCGACGAACCAGTCGACGCGCCCGTCGGCGTGCACCACGGCAAAGCTCAGCACGAAGGGCGTGTGCGGCACGTCCGCGCCGCGCACGTTCAGGAGCCAGGCGATGGAGTCGGGGGCGTTGAGGACGGCGGCGTCGCAGTTCTTGCTTGCCAGCGCCTCGGCCGTCTCTTTGCGCTTCTCCGCGCTCTCCCGTCCCGTGAGGGCGAGGGGCTGCACGACAGCCGGGGCCATCGGCGGCGCAGGCCGGTCCACCCAGACGGCGTCGACGGGGTTCTGCGGCACGGGCACGAGGTCGACGCCCGCACGCTCGCACGCCTCGCGCAGCGTCTTCACCGCGGAAACGGTGTGGAGCCACGGGTCGAAGCCGAGGCGCGCGCCGCGGGGCACGTTCTCGCCGATCCATTCCGCCGTCGTGGTATCCGCGATGTGGACGATCTCCACGAGGCCGGTGTCGGTCTGGTCGCGTGCCTGCAGCGTGTAGCGCCCGTCGACGAACAGGGCCGCGCGTGCCTCAAGCACCACGGCCTGCCCGGCCGATCCCGTGAAGCCGGTAAGCCAGGAGAGGCGCTCTGCGCAGGCGGGCACATACTCGCCCTGGAACTCGTCGGCGCGGGGCACGATGAAGCCGTCGAGCCCGCGGTCGCCAAGCCCGGCACGAAGCGCCTCGAGCCGCGGTCGCACGCGGGCCGGATCGGCGCGATCTTCGAAGTCCTGAAACATGGGTTGAGTCTATAGGGCGGGGCCGTGTCCGGGGCAATCGGCACGCGCGGAAGGACCTCTGTCATGCTGCAGATGCGTTAATCCTTTTCGCACATGCACAAAACGCATCGCTGGGGTGAGAAAGCGTCACTTTTGCTTTGGCGCGCGCGGGACCATGTACCCGCTCCAAGAGAAACGCACGCAGCCCGGCTCGCCCTGTCCCGCCCCGCTGCGCCACAGTCTGAAAGGTTGAGAGAGATGACCGACACGGTCGACACCAACACCGCTTCCGCCGGCCTGCTCGCGCGGGTCGGACGTATTGTCTATGCCGCCATGACGTCTGCCGCCCGCCGCCGCGCGGCGCGTGAGCTGCGCAGCCTCGACGACCGCCTCCTGCGCGATCTCGGGATCGACCGCAGCGAGATCGAGGCCGTCGTCTACGGTCTCGACGGCCGCCGTACGCCGCAGCCCGCTCCGGTTGCCGCTGCGCCTGCCGCAGCGTCGGCGAACGACAATGCCGGCGCCGCTCAGACGGCCCGCGCCGCCTGAGCCCGCCTGAGGACGAGCGTGGCCCAGTCGCCGCGCTCGACCCTGGCCACCAGGACAAGTCCCCGGCTGGCATAGGCATGCGTGACCCAGCGCGCCTGCCAGCCGAGGATGCCTGACAGGACCACGTGTCCGCCGGGCGCCAGCGCGCCCGCGATGTCGCCCGCCAGCGCGACCAGCGGCCGGGCGAGGATGTTCGCCACGATCAGGTCGTAAGGCGCTCCTCCGGCGATCGCCGGATGCCGCATGCCGGGCGCGGTCGCGCACCGGACCATGTGGGAGAGCCCGTTGATCCGGGCGTTTTCCCGTGCGACCGCCACCGCCACCTCGTCGATGTCGGTCGCGAGCACGGGGCGGCCGAAATAGCGCGCCATCGCCATCGCCAGCACGCCCGTTCCGGTGCCGACGTCGAGCAGTTTTCGCGGGCGCGTGTGCCTTGCGAGCGCGTCGAGCGCCAGCAGCACGCCCTGCGTCGTCTCGTGATGCCCGGTTCCGAAGGCCAGGCCTGCGTCGATCTTCAGCGCGATGCGTCCGTCGCGCAGCGGGCGGGGGTGGTGGCTGCCGTAGATGTGAACGCGGCCCGCGTGCAGTTCCGTCAGGTCGCGCAGCGAGGCCGTCACCCAGTCGGTGTCGGCGATCTCCATGAGTTCGAGGTCCGGCACCGGGTCGAGGCCCGCCGCCGCCAGCGCGAGGCGCACCCGGTCGAGGTCGGGAACCGCGTCGAACAGCGCCTCCGCCGTCGTCAGACCCTTGGGCAGGGGGGCGGCCTCCACGATCTCGCCCACGGCGACGGAAACGGCGTCCGTCCGGTCGTAGAGCGCGTCGGACACCGCGTCCTCGTGCGTTTTCGGAATGACCGCCGAAACCCGGTGAAACACGCGCACCACCACGTCAGGCACGCTCCACGAAACTGGAAATCACCTTCTTCGTCCCCGCCTTGTCGAATGCGACCACCAGCTTGTTGCCGTCGGCCTGCTGGATGCGTCCATAGCCGAATTTCTGGTGGAAGACACGCATGCCTTTCGCAAAGGCGTTGGCTGCGGCGGGATCGTTCGTGGCCACGAGTTCGGCCACGCTGTCGACCACGGGTCCGCGGGCGTAGCGCCCTTGCGCCACGTTCTCCCTCAGCCGCGCCCAGCCGGGACTGGAATAGGTCGAGGCGGCCTGGCCCGCGCCCCGGAACGGATCGTGCGTCGAATAGGAGGCATAGAGCCCCGGGGCGCTTTCCTTCTCGACATGGGCGTCGGGGATCTCTTCCAGGAAGCGCGACGGCAGGGCCGATTGCCACTGGTTGTAGAGCCGCCGGTTCGAGGCGTGCGTGATGATCGCGCGGTGCCGCGCGCGCGTGATGCCGACATAGGCGAGGCGGCGTTCCTCCTCCAGGCCCTTGAGCCCGCTCTCGTCGAGCGTGCGCTGGGAGGGGAAGAGCCCTTCCTCCCACCCGGGCAGGAAGACGGTGTCGAACTCCAGCCCCTTCGCGCCGTGCAGGGTCATGATGGAGACCTTCTCACCCTCGGCCGACTGCTCGTTCTCCATGACGAGCGAGACATGCTCGAGGAAGCCGGCGAGGTTCTCGAACGCCTCCATCGCGCGGACAAGCTCCTTGAGGTTGTCGAGGCGGCCCGGCGCTTCCGGCGAGCGGTCCATCTGGAGCATCTCGGTATAGCCGCTCTCGTCGAGCACGGTTTCGGTCAGTTCCGGGTGCGGCAGCACCTCGGCCGCCTGCCGCCAGCGCGCGAAATCGTCGAGCAGGGCGGCGAGCGCATTCCGCGCCCTCGGCTTCAGCTCGTCGGTCTGGACGAGCGCGCCAGCCGCCGCCGTCAGCGACACGCCTTCGAGCCGGGCGGCGGCGTGCAGCGCCTGCAGCGTCGCGTCGCCGAGCCCGCGCTTGGGCTTGTTCACGATCCGCTCGAACGCGAGGTCGTCGTCGGGCGACTGGATGACGCGCAGATAGGCGAGCGCGTCGCGGATCTCCAGCCGCTCGTAGAAGCGCGGGCCGCCGATGACGCGGTAGGGGATGGCGGTGGTGACGAAGCGTTCCTCGAACTCCCGCATCTGGGAGGAGGCACGCACGAGGATCGCCATCGTGTCGAGGGACTGGCCCTGGCGGTGCAGCGTCTCGATCTCCTCGGCGACGAAGCGGGCTTCTTCCTCCCCGTCCCAGAGGCCGCGCACGCGGATCTTCTCACCCGCGTCGCCCTCGGTCCACAGCGTCTTGCCGAGCCGGTCCTCGTTGGTCGCGATCAGGCCCGAGGCCGCGCCGAGGATGTTGGGCGTCGAGCGGTAGTTGCGCTCCAGCCGGATGACCTTCGCGCCGGGGAAATCGCTCTCGAAGCGCAGGATGTTGCCGACCTCCGCGCCGCGCCAGCCATAGATCGACTGGTCGTCGTCGCCGACGCAGCAGATGTTCTTCGAGCCCTGCGCCAGCAGCCGCAGCCACAGGTATTGCGCGGTGTTGGTGTCCTGGTACTCGTCGACCAGCACATAGCGGAACTTGCGGTGATAGTCCGCGAGCACGTCCGGATGGTCCTGGAAGAGCCGCGTCGTCAGCAGCAGCAGGTCGCCGAAGTCGACCGCGTTCAGGACCCGCAGCCGCTCCTGGTACTGGCGGTAGATGTCGAGGCCCTTGCCCCCCGCGAGGTCGTGCGCCTCGCCCCCCGGCACCTGGCCGGGGCCGAGGCCCTTGTTCTTCCAGCGGTCGATCTGGGCGTGGATCATGCGCGCGGGCCAGCGCTTCTCGTCCACGCCTTCCGCCTGCAGCAACTGCTTGATGAGCCGGATCTGGTCGTCGGCGTCGAGAATGGTGAAGTTCGATTTCAGCCCCGCAAGCTCCGCATGCCGGCGCAGGATCTTGGCGGCGATCGCATGAAAGGTGCCGAGCCAGGGCATCCCCTCCACCACACCGCCGACCAGCGCGCCGATCCGCTCCTGCATCTCGCGGGCGGCCTTGTTGGTGAAGGTCACGGCGAGGATCTGCGAGGGCCACGCAAGCCCCGTCGCCAGGATGTGCGCGAGCCGCGTGGTCAGCACGCGCGTCTTGCCTGTCCCGGCGCCGGCGAGCACCAGCACCGCGCCCTCCGTCGTCAGCACGGCCTCGCGCTGGGCCTCGTTGAGGCCGGCGAGATAGGGGGCGGCGGTGTCGGGCGTGTGCGTCATGGGAACTCGTGCGAATCCGGTGATTGGGCGATGAGTATAGGGCAAGGGGACGCGCGCGTCGGCCCCGGCGGCTGCGAAATCCGTCCACACGGCAGCGGCCGCGCCTAGCGGTGCTCCTCTTCATGGGCATCGAGCAGCGCGCGCGCAAGGGTGCGGTAGGCATCCGAACGGCGCACGACGCCTTTCGCCTTCTCCGGTTCGTCGGGATCGACGACCCAGACCGCCTCGCGATTCTCGCGTTCCATCAGGTCGAGCGCAGCGGCCAGCGAGGCGTCCGGTGCAATCCGCGGCGTATCGTCGTTGAGGCCGATCCCGGGTGGAAGCTCGGGCGCTTCGCGCATCACGTCGGTCACGGTGACACCGTCGAGCACGATGCGCGTCGGCGGCTCCTCCACCGGCACGCCCCAGCGGACAAGCTGCATCCGGAAGAAGCCCGAGCCCGCGAAATACTGCATCGCCATCGACGAGATCGAGGCCGCGATCATCGCGAAGATCGCGACCTGGTAGTTGCCGGTCAGTTCGAAGCTGATCAGCGTCGTCGAGATCGGCGCGCCGAGCACTGCCGCCGAGACGGCCGCCATGCCGATCAGGGCATAGAGGCCGTGCGGCCCGGCATAGTCGGGCAGGGCGGCCGACGCCAGCCACCAGAAGGCCGTTCCGGTGACCAGCCCGATATAGAGCGAGGGCGAGAAGACGCCCGACCCGGCGCGCCCGCCGATGGTGATCGCCGTCGCGGCTGTCTTCGCGACCGCCAGCGCGACGAGCAGCACGAACCCCGGCGGCGCTTCCAGTATCCGGCCGACCGCCTCGTAGCCGACACCCAGCACCTGTGGCATCTGCGTTGCGATCGCTCCGACCAGCGCCCCGGCGAGCGTGGTCCTGAGCCAGATCGGCGCGCGGGTCCGCGCCGCCATGTCCTCGACGAGGAAGATCGACCGCGTGAAGGCGATGGCGACGATGCCGCACACCAGCCCGAGCAGCGCGAACGCCGGGATCTCCCAATAGGACTGCAGCGTGAAGATCGGAACGTCGAAGACGTGGGCATTTCCCAGATGCAGACGGGAGACGAGCGTGCCCATCACGCTCGCGATCACGATGGGTGCGAAGGCGGAGGGGGCATAGTGGCCGAGAACCACCTCCAGCGCGAACAGGACCCCCGCGATCGGCGCGTTGAAGGAGGCGGAAACGGCCGCCGCGACGCCGCAGCCGAGCAGGATGCGCCGCTCCCGCTGAGGCAGTCCCATGCGCCGCGCGAACAGGGTCGAGAGCGTCGCGCCCAGGTGCACGACCGGTCCCTCCCGGCCCATGGACATGCCGGACCCCAGCGCGATCACATTGCACATGGCGCTGATCAGGCCGATGCGCCGGCTCATCTTCGCGCGGCGCAAGAGGCGTGCCTTGATGACGTCGGCGACCCCGTGAATGCGCCTGTCCTCGACGGTGAACCAGAGGATCAGCCCGACGAGCAGTCCGCCGCCCGCAGTCACGGCGACGACGCGCCAGGGGGGGAGTTGCTCGGCACCCGTCGCCAGCGCCGCCTCGTCGGCGCCGAAGGCGAGAGATTGCAGGAAGGATACGCTCCACCAGAACAGCAGCGCGCCGTAGGCCGCCACGGTCCCGAGCACCAGCGCGTAGAGCCAGACCACCGGCTGCGTACTGTGCGTCAGATCCCACCAGAGCCGTTTCGCCGCTGCTGCTTTCAGATAGTCGCGCATTCCCTCCCGGCCGGTCCCTCCCTATGGCCCGCTTGTCACTCGCAGATGCCGATGGAACCTTCCCGGCAGACCGTGGCGCCATCGGTCCAGGTCGCCCCGGACAGATCGGCGCCGAGCAGATCGGCGCCGTCGAGCTTGGCCCCGGTCAGGTCGGTCTCGCGCAGGTTCGCACGGAACAGCTTGGTCCGGCGCAGGTCCGTCTCGATCAGGGTGGCGCCCGTGAAGATCGCGCGCGACAGGTCCGCCCCGGTCATGTTCGCGCCCGACAGGTCCGCGCCGGTGAAATCGGCCCCGAGCGCCCTGGCCCGCCGGCCGTCG
>JAJLJT010000211.1:0-10628 GCA_033844555.1 Alphaproteobacteria bacterium
CGAGCCGGGCTTGACGGGGAAGTCCGAGGCCCCGGGGTAGCTGACGAGGATCACGCCCACCTCCGTGGTGCCGTAGATGCTGCAGACGGGCTTGCGGAAGACCCGGTCGATGAAGTCGAGCGTCTCGGGGTCGATCGGTTCCCCGGTGTAGGAGAGTTTCTCCAGCTGGTAGGTGTAACGCTCCGCCGCGCCGGAGTTCTTCATCATGCGGTAGTGTGTGGCCGCCGCGGACAGGTTGGTGATTTCGTAATCCTGCAGCGCCTTCAGCAGCCGTTCCGCGTCGAAGCGGCCCGAATAGGCGCCCGTCGTGATTCCCCTGGCGAGCGGCGCGAGCGTCCCATGCCACAGGCCATGCCCCCAGGCCGGCGAGGACGGGCAGAAGTACCGGTCGCCCGGGCGGATCCCCGTACCGTAGAGGGCCGCGATCATCACCGTCACGATCGCCTTGTGCGTATGGCGCACCGCGTCCGGCAGCTCCCGCGTGGTGCCGGAGGTATACTGGTACATGGCCATGTCGCTCGCCCGCGTCGTGGGCGTGAAGTCCGCCGGATACCTGGCGAGCATCTCCATCAGCCCGTCGTCGGCGACGATCACGTCGAGGCCGTCGATCCCTTGCGCCGTGTCCCGCTTCGCCCGGTTGGTCACCAGCAGCCGGGGTGTGCAGTCGTCGATGCGCAGGCGCAGCCCGTCCGGCCCGAACAGCGTGAACAGGGGCACGGCGATCGCGCCCGCCTTCATCGCCCCGAACAGGCAGACATAGAATTCAGGCGACGGCTCCAGCATGATGGCGACCCGGTCGGCCTTCTCGATCCCGCGCGCAACGAGCAGATTCGCGAACCGCGAGGAGGCGTCGGCAAGCTCGCGGAACAGGATCGTCTCGTCCCCGCCGTCCGCGAGCGCGATGCGCAGCGCCACACGACCCGGATCGGAGGCATGCCGGTCGACGCACTCGTGCGCGAGGTTCAGCCGCTCCGGCGTGCCGTCGAGCAGGTCCCAGAGCCCGTCGGACGAGAAATGCGCCTGCGCGTCGGCCCAGGTCGAAAGGTCGGTCAACTTCACGAGAACGCTCCCCGAAAGGCCCTTGCCGCCTGCCGCGCGGCTGAATTCGGCGCATTGTCGAAGCAGTTTTTTGGCATTGTCAATATGAGATAGGAGATGTAGCATTTAGAGATATCGGGCGCATGAAGTTTTGTGCGCCGCAGCAAAAATAAACGTATCCGCGGTGCATGTGCGGGTCTTGCAGGGTTGGGAGCGTCGAGCGGGTGTGGAAAGCGTGAGCGCGAGCGAGCAGAAGCAATCTGCCGGGCGGGGGATGTCGTCTGCCTGGCAGCCGCTGAGCGGTGTCAGAATCGCCGATTTCTCCCTTCTTCTTCCGGGGCCTTTCGCCACGGTCCTGATGGCGGACCTCGGTGCGGACGTGGTCAAGGTCGAGCCGCCGCAAGGGGATTTCGCCCGCAAGATGCCCGTCGCGATGTTCCGCATGGCCAACCGCAACAAGCGGAGCATCGCGGTCGACCTGAAGAACCCCGCCTCGGGCGATCTCGTCGCGCGTCTCGCTAAATGGGCGGATGTCGCGATCGAGGGCTACAGGCCCGGCGTCGCCGACCGGATCGGGATCGGCTACGAGACGCTTTCGGCGGTCAACCCGCGGCTCGTCTATTGCTCGATTTCGGGATACGGGCAGACGGGGCCCGAACGGCTGCGCCCCGGCCACGACCTGAACTATCTCGCGGCTGCCGGGGCGATGGCGCTGCCGGGCCACTGGCTCGAGCCGCCGAAGCGTTCGGGCATCCCGGTGGCGGATCTCGCCGCGGGAAGCTACGCGGTGGTGGCGATCCTGAGCGCCTTGCACGCGCGCAACGCGACGGGCAAGGGGGCTTGCCTCGACCTCAGCCTGGCGGAGGCGGCGCTGTCGCTGGCCTGCGTGCGCTACGGGCCGACGCTCGACCGCCCGAAGCGCGATCACATGTACCCGACCAACGACATCTTCGAGGCGGCGGACGGCAAGGCGCTGGCCTTCGGCATCGTCGAACAGCACTTCTGGGACGCTCTCGTCGACGCGGTCGGCCATATCGAGCCGAAGCTGCGCGATCCGAAATACGCGCTCGAGCCGGGCCGGCGCGAGCATGGCGACGAACTCTCGCGCCTGCTGTCGGCGCTGTTCGCCACCCGCCCCGCGGCGGAATGGATGGCCCTGTTCGAGGGGCACGACGTGCCGGTCAGCTACGTCCTCACCCCTGCGGAGGCGGTGCAAAGCCCGCAGATGGCCGCGCGCGAGATGATGCTGGAGTGCGAGGGGGAGGCGCATGTGCCCTTTCCCGTGCGCGTCGACGGCCGGCGGGGCGGGGCGGTGCGCTGGAACGCGCCGCCGCTTGCCGCGCATACCGACGCGATCCTCGCCGAACTCGGCTATGCCGAGGACGATGCCGCGGCGCTGCGGGCGTCCGGCGTCCTGGGCCCGGCCGGGGAGCGTTAAGGGCGCGATGATGGCGGGACCACTTTCCGGCGTGCGGGTACTCGACTTCACGGCGATCATCCTGGGGCCCCTTGCGTCCCAGACCCTGGGCGACATGGGCGCGGATGTCTGGAAGGTCGAGCCGCCGGACGGCGACATGTTGCGCAAGGTCGGTCCCTCGCGCAGCCCGGGGATGGGGCCTTTGTTTCTGCACCTGAACCGGAGCAAGCGCTCCATTGCGCTCGACCTGCGCGCCGAGGCGGCGCGGCCTGCGCTCGTGCGCCTGATCGAGAAGGCCGACGTGCTGATGCATAACATGCGGCCCAAGGCGCTCGGCAAGCTGGGGCTGTCTTACGAGGAGGTCGCGCGCATCAACCCGCGGATCATCCATTGCGGCGCCTTCGGCTTCGGACAGAACGGTCCCTACGCCGACCGGCCGGCCTATGACGATCTCATCCAGGGCGCCGTGGGCCTGCCCGGATTGCAGGCTCCGCCAGGCGGGGAGCCCCGCTATGTCTCGACCGCGATCGTCGACCGGTCCGTCGGGTTGGCCATGGCCTCCGCGATCGGCATGGCGCTTTACGCGCGGGAGAAGACGGGCAAGGGGCAGGCGATCGAGGTGCCGATGTTCGAGAACATGGTGCAGTTCGTCTGGTCGGATCATCTCTACGGCAAGACGTTCGAGCCGCCGCTCGGACCCGCCGGCTATCCGCGCATGCTGGATGCCGAGCGCAAGCCCTACCGGTCCGCGGATGGCTATCTGAGCGTCATCATCTACACAGACCGGCACTGGAGCCGCTTCTTCGAGCTGATCGGCCGGACGGACCTGGCGCAGGATCCCCGCTATACGACGATCACCGGGCGGGTGCAGAACATCAGCTTTCTCTACGGCTTTCTGGCCGAGACCTTCCCGACCCGGACGACAGCGGAGTGGATGGACCTGCTGGAGAAGGCGGATATCCCGGCCGCGCCGCTTCTGACCGCGGATACGCTGCTGTCCGATCCGCACCTGACGGCCACTGACTTCGTGCAGACGGTCGATCACCCGACGGAGGGACGGCTCAGGACCTTCGGAATCCCGTCGTCCTGGAGCGCGACGCCGCCCGGGATCGCGCGGCAGGCGCCGCTCCTCGGCGAACACACGATCGACATATTCCGGCAGCTTGACCTTCCGGAGGCGGACATCGACGCTATGCTGGACGCCGGAGTGGCGATCGACGGGCGGGCGGGAATGGCCGCCCCCTCACCTGCTGGCGGGGGGAAATCGTAATGGGTGCAACGTTCCATCGTGGCCTGGCCTATGTCGAGGACATGCTGCACGCACTGGGGTGCACGGCCCTCGGCGCGGTGCTCGTGCTGATCACGACGGACGCGCTCCTGCGTTTCGTGGCGAACGAGACGATCGAGTTCCAGTTCGAATTCACCGAAATGTACCTGATGCCCGCGATGGCGGCGCTGTCGCTCGCGCGGGTGCAGCGTGTGCGCGGGCACCTTGCGATCGAGTTCGTGTCGCTGTCCTGGCTGGGCCCGTTCGGCGCGGTCCTTGCCCGGATGAACCATGCGCTGCCGGCCCTGTTCTTCGCGCTGCTGACCTGGCAGTCGGGGAAGTATGCATGGGCGGCCTGGGTGCGCGACGACATCTTCATGGGCACCATCGACTGGCCCATGTACGCCGCGTACGTGAGCATTCCCGTCGGTACGGGCGTCCTGACGATCCGCCTGATCGTCGATGCCCTGTCCGGAGACCGGGAACAAGAACAACAACAAGCACACTGATCACAAGTCATTGGGAGGACCAGCAATGAAGTTCGGGAAGATGAAGACCGTGGCCGCGCTTGCGGCCCTGCTGCTCGGCGCCGTGTCCGGCACCGCGTTCGCGCAGCAGATCGAGCTGAAGGTCGGCGACTGGCAGTCGCTGCAGCACATCCAGTCCACGGCGGGCACGCAGTGGTTCATGAAGGAGGTGGAGAAGCGCACGAACGGCAAGGTGAAGTTCGTGCACTTCCCTGCCGAGCAGGCGGCGAAGGCCCGCGGGCTGCTCGACGCGGCGGCCAGTGGCGTCGTGGACATCGCGCTCACCGGCAGCCTCTATTCGCCGGACCGTCTGCCGCTCAATTCGGTGATCGGTCTGCCGGGCCTCGGCAATTCGGCGGTGGCGGCGACGAAGCCGCTGAACGAGATGGTCAGGAGCGGCCTGCTGCGCGACGAGTTCATCGACGCCGGCGTCGTGCCGCTCTATGCCTACGCGCTCACGCCCTACCAGATCCTGCTGCGCGACAAGGCGGTCGCAAACGTGGCCGACTGGGACGGCCTGAAGATCCGGACCGGCGGCACGACCCAGGCCCTGACCGCACGCTCGATGGGTGCGACGGGCATCAGCCTTCCCGGGCCTGAGGTCTATACGGCTGTCGAGCGCGGCACCGTCGACGGCGTCCTGTTCCCGATCCCGTCGGTTGCGCCCTACAACCTGCAGGAAGTGGTCAAGTTCATCTCCACGAACGGCTCCTTCGGCAACTTCGGTTGCAACCTCGTGATCAACAAGGCGACCTTCGACGCGCTTCCCGCGGACGTGAAGGAGGTGATGCTCGAGGTCGGCACCGAGGCGGCGCTGAACGTCGCCAAGGCGCAGGATGACCTCAGCGCCGGCCTTCTGAAGGAGTGGGCCGCCCAGGGGATCACCCTGATCGAGTTCACGCCGGAGCAGCTCAGCGCCTACGAGACCGCCCTGGCGTCGGTCAGCGACGAGTGGGTCGAGCGGATCGGCAAGAACAATCCGAAGGCCGAGGCGGTCTACGAGGCGTTCCTGAAGGGCGTCGCCGCTCAGTAATCCGAAAACCGCAGCCGGCGCGCCGACGTGGCGCGCCGGCGTCTTCTTGCCGGGAGGGGTAGGCGTTGACACTTGCCATCGTCACGCTCGTGCTGTTTGCGCTGCTGCTCGGGCGGATGCCCGTGGCCTTCGCCATGGCGATCGCGGGCCTGATCGGCCTGACCAGCCAGATGGGCTGGGGCGTGGCGATCTCCATCCTCGAACGGCTCGTCTTCGAATCCACCTCCGCCTTCATCCTGGTTGCGATTCCCCTGTTCATCCTGATGGCGGAATTGCTGACGGCTGGGGACATCACGCGGCGCACGGTCATCGCCTGCCAGGCGTGGATCGGCCACGTGAAGGGCGGTCTCGCCTTTGCCACCGTCGGTGCCGCGGTGCTGCTCGCGGCCCTCGTCGGCTCCAGCACGGCGTCGAGCGCGACGATGGCCACCTCCGCCTATCCGGAGATGAAGAAGTTCAAGTACGACGACCGGCTCTCGACGGCCGTCGTCAGCGTAGGCGGCACGCTTGCGATCCTCATTCCGCCGAGCATCGTGCTGATCTTCTACGGCGTCCTGACCGAGACCTCGATCGGCAACCTGTTTCTCGCGGGCGTCCTGCCGGGCCTTCTGACCGCGGCAGGCTTTGTGGTCACCATCATGATCCGCTCGCGCCGGCACGGCATGGCGCCGCCGGCGGAGCAGTTCGAGTTGCGCCGCGCGGTGCGCAGCTCGGTCGGCATCTGGCCGGTGATGCTGCTGATCTTCGGCATGATGGGGGCGATCTATTCGGGCATCGCCTCCCCGACCGAGGCGGCGGCGCTGGGTGCGAGCGGCGCGCTGATCCTCGCGCTGACGCAGCGCGAGATGAACCGCAGCAAGTTCTTCGAGGCGTTCAGCCGCGCCGTGCAGACCACGGTGATGATCGTCACGATCATCTACTGCTCGCACATCTTCTCCGGCTATCTCGTGTTCACGCGGGTCACGCCGGAGATCATCGAGACGGTGCAGCAATCGGGGCTGCCGCCCTCGGTGATCCTGTTCATCGTGCTGGTGCTGATCCTGTTCCTCGGTTTCTTCCTGGACCAGATCGCCATCATGGGCCTGACGCTGCCGCTGGTGTTCCCGCTGATGATGGCGCTGGGCTATGACGCGCTGTGGTTCGGGATCGTCATCACGAAGACGGTCGAGATCGGGCTGCTGACCCCGCCGCTGGGCCTCAACGTGTATGTGACAGCCAGCCGGACGGGCGTGCCGCTCAATACCGTGTTCCGCGGGGTCATGCCCTTCCTGCTGGCCGAACTTGTGGTGCTCGCGCTGCTCGTCTTCTTCCCCGACATCACCCTTTGGCTGCCGGAGCAGGTGGGCTTCTAGGCGGCGTCATTCCCCGGAGAGCGCCCATGCAGGTTGGATACATCGGACTGGGCAACATGGGCGGCGCGCTGGCCGAGCGCCTGCAGAAAACCATGCCGCTGCATGTCCACGACCGAAGCCAGGCGGCGATGGACCGTCTCGGGGCCGCGGGCGCGACACCGTGCGCCACGGCGCGCGAGGTGGCTGAGCGCTGCGACCTCGTTCTCACCTGCCTGCAAACCTCCGCGCAGGTGCGCGAGGTGGTGTTCGGCGCCGGCGGTCTTGCCGAGGGGCTCAGGCCCGGCACGATCGTTGTCGATCAGACCACCGGGGACCCCTTCGAAACCCGGAAGCTCCAGGCCGAGGTCGAGGCCCTCGGCGCGCACTTCATGGACGCGCCGGTCAGCGGCGGCCCCCCCGGCGCCGCGGCCGGGACCATCGCCATCATGGCGGGCGCGCCGGCCGATCTCTATGCCCGCGCCGAGCCGGTGCTGCGCGCGATCAGCAGCAACGTCTATCACACGGGCGACGTCGGCAGCGGCCATGTCATGAAGCTGGCGAACAACCTGCTCGCGGCGTCGCAGCGTCTCCTCACGCACGAGATCATGTGTCTGGCCGTCCGGAACGGCGTCGCGCCCGAGACGGCGGTGGAGGTGATGCGGAAGGGTTCGGGGCGCAACTACACGCTCGACAACACCTATCCGCGGCACATCCTCACCGGCGAGCTGTTCCAGGGCTTCACGCTTGCCCTGATGCACAAGGATGTCGCGCTGGCGGTCGACATGGCGAAGACCTCCGCGGTGCCGCTGTTCTTCGGCGCCCAGGTGCGCGAGCACTACCAGGCCGCGATCAACGAGTTCGGCGCGGAGGCCGACGTCAACGAGGCCGTGCGGCTGTTCGAGCGCATGTCGAAGACGCGCGTCCGGCCGCAGGCGTGAACGCCCCGCACCGTGCGGGACAACACGAGGGGACAGATATGGACAAGCGGGACGCCGGACGGCAGGTCATGACCGAGGTGCTCGGCAGCGACTACCTTGCGCGCCGGGATGCCACCACCAATTCCTTCAACGCGCCGCTGCGGCGGTTTTCCGAGGAGAGCTGTTTCGGCGAGTCATGGTCCCGGCCGGGACTTGCGCGCCCGGTGCGCAGCCTCCTGTGCCTTGTCATGTTGACGGCGCTCGGCCGCACGGCGGAGTTCCGCATCCACGTCGGCGCGGCGCTCAACAACGGCTGCACGCCGGAGGAAATCCAGGAGGCGATCTACCAGGCCGCGGTCTATTGCGGCCTGCCAGCGGCCGTCGAGAGCTTCCGGATCGCGGAAGAGGTGCTGCGCGAGCGCGGCATAGCGCTCGATTAGGGGCGCGGACGTGGAGGGCGCGACCAGCCTGTGGCCGTCACCGGGTCCCCGTGACCCGTTCCGGCTTGATGAGCTTCATGATCAGCGAGGCGTCGGCAACCGTCTTGCCCTCGATGCAGATGCGCGAATCCAGGAAAAGCAGCGAGCCGGAACGCTGCCGGAGCCGCGCGTCGGCCACCAGGAAATCGCCGGCCCGCGCCGGCGCCATGAAGCGCGTGTCCTGCTCCACGGTCACGGCCGTCTGGCGGTCGAGCAGATGATAGGCCACGATGGTCGCCGTGTGGTCGAGCAGCGCCATCAGCGTTCCGCCATGCACGAGGCCCAGCGGGTTCGCATGGCGCGCGTCGGTCTGCAGGCCGTAGCGCCATGCCCCGTCCTCGCGCCGCGCCAGCATGGGGCCCAGGTGCTCCCACAGGCCCTTGATGTCGAGGGGGCGCCAGCCGTCTGCTGGCGGTCGGGACTCGGTCATGCGTGGGGTCTCCCGTGGCGGGCCGCCGCCCGGCGGCGTGACAGAACGCGGTGCGCATTCTGCCTGCCGGACCGGGCTTGTGGAAGCGCTTGCGCCGCCCGGCGGCGGTGCGGAACAGCCGGGCTGTCATGTCCGGGCCGCAGGCCCTAGTCTCGGAAAAAAGAGGAAGCCGCCGCAAGGCGCAAAGGGAAGGGAAGTCGCACTCATGGGCATGACGATGATCGAGAAGATCCTGGCGCGATCGGCTGGCCTGCCCGGTGTCGCGCCAGGCGACGTCGTGACGGTGAATGTCGGGACAGCCGTCGTGATCGACCAGAACTTCATGCACAACCGCATGCGGGAGCCGAAGCGGGTGTGGGACGCCGACAAGGTGGTCATCATGCTCGACCACATCGCGCCTGCCGACACGCCGATGCGCGCCAACATCCACAAGGCGGCGCGGAAGTTCGCGGAGAAGCAGGGCATCGGGAAGTTCCACGACGTGAACGGCGGCCTCGGCATCTGCCACCAGCTCGTGGCCGATTACGGCTATGCGCTTCCCGGCAGCGTGCTCGCCTGCGTCGACTCGCACACCTGCAGCGCGGGCGCCTTCAACTGCGCCGCGCGGGGCATCGGGCACCCGGAGATGGCATGGGTGCTGGCGACCGGACGCACGTGGTTCCCGGTGGTCGAGACGGTGCGTTACGAGTTCGTCTCCGAACTGCCGCGCGTCCTCAACGGCAAGGACGTCATCCTGCACATCGCCAACACCTATGGCGACCACGCCATGCAGAACGTGGAGTTCGGCGGGCCGGGCGTTGCGGGCATGAGCATGAACATGCGCCGGACCATCGCCACCATGTGTGCCGAGATCAGCACCGAGTTCGCTGTGTTCGAGGCGGACGAGCGGTGCATCGAGCATGTCCGCAGCCAGAACCCGGACGCCGTGTTCGAGCCGCAGGCCGCAGATCCGGACGCGGTCTACGCCGATGTCCGCACGGTCGACCTCGGCGCCCTGGAGCCGCTCGTCGCCTTCCCGGACACGGTCGTCCGCAACTCCCGCCCCGTGAGCGAGGCGGCAGACGTGCGGATCGACCAGGCCTTCATCGGCTCCTGCGCCAACGGTACGCTCGACGATTTCGAGGTGGCGGCCACCGTGCTCAAGGGCCGGAAGATCGCAGCAGGCACGCGCCTGATCGTGACGCCGGGCTCGCAGGCCGTGCTGCTCGAGGCGACGCGGCGCGGCTATGTCGAGACGCTGCTGGAGGCCGGGGCGGTCGTGACGAACTCCACCTGCGGCGCGTGCTGCGGCTACTCCAACGGCGTGCTGGGCGCGGGCGAGGTCTGCATCACGGCGAGCACGCGCAACTTCAAGGGCCGCATGGGAAGCCCGGAGGCGTCGATCTACCTCGCCTCCCCGGCCACCGTCGCGGCCAGCGCCGTGCGCGGCTCCATCGCCGATCCCCGCGAGATGATGTGACGAGGCAGAGATGACGATCCAGGGCAAGACATGGAAGTTCGGCGATCACATCAACACGGACCTGATCCTGCCCGGTCCGGTGATGCTGATGCCCTACGACGAGCAGCCGCGGCACGTGTTCGCGGCGAACCGGCCGGGCTGGGTGGACGAGGTGGGCGCGGGCGACGTGCTGATCGCGGGACGCAATTTCGGCACGGGCTCGGGCCGGCCTGCGGCGCGGTCGCTCAAGGTGCTGGGGCTTTCCTGCCTCGTCGCGGAGTCGATCAACGGCCTTTTCTTCCGCAACTGCGTGAACTACGGCTTCTACGCGATGGAATGCCCCGGCGTGTCGGAGGCGTTCGAGGAGGGCGACGTGGCCGAGGTCGATTTCGCCGCCTTCACCGTGCGCAACGCCCGCACCGGACAGACGCTGCAGGGCCGCACGTTCCCGGACATGCTGCTGAAGATCATCGAGGCTGGCGGCATCTATCCGCTGATGGAGGCGGAGGGGATGCTCGCGGACCCCAACCCGGAGACGGCCTGAACGTCCCCGCCGCCCCTTGCCGGGGCGCGCGCCACCTGTGCCGGCGACCGCGGCCGGCATGACGCGCGGCCAGATCAGCCAGGCAGCGCGTGCAGGTGAACGTCGTGCGCGCTGTGGCGCGACAGAATTTCGACCGCACGCGCTTCGTGCGCGGCGTCCCGCGTCCGCACCCAGAGCAGCAGCCCGCCATGATCGAGCTGCCGCGCA